>QHXG01000659.1 GCA_003222845.1 Acidobacteriota bacterium
ACGACAGCGTTTCCTAACGGAGATTTCTTTCTTCCTTACGCCGTTGCTGTCGATAGCAATAAGAACCTATATGTGGCTGATAGCGGCAACAATCGCATCCAGGTTTTTGACTCTGCGGGCAACTTCAAATTCACTTTCGGGAGCATTGGCTCTGGCAATAGTCAGTTCTTCTCTCCTTTTAGCGTCGCCGTAGACAACAGCCAGAACATCTACGTCATTGATAATGGAAATAATCGCGTCCAGGTGTTCGATTCCGCCGGCAACTTCAAGTTCAAATTCGGAAGCAGCGGCAGTGGCAATGGTCAGTTTTCTTCTCCGGAAGGAATTGGGGTAGACAGCAGCCAGAATATCTATGTCGCTGATATGTTGAATCATCGCGTCCAGGTCTTCGACTCCGCGGGCAACTTTAAGTTCACGTTCGGAAGCCAAGGTTCCGGAAACGGCCAGTTCAGCTTTCCTCGCGGCCTCGCGGTAGACAGCAGCCAGAATATCTATGTCGCCGATAGCAACAACGATCGCATCCAGGTCTTCGACTCCGCCGGTAACTTCAAGTTCAAATTCGGAAGCTTTGGCGCCGGCAACGGCCAGTTTAATTCTCCATTTGGCATCGCCTTAGATAGCAGCCAGAATATTTATGTCGTTGATGAGGGGAACAATCGCATCGAGGTTTTCAACTCCGCGGGCAACTTCAAATTCGCGTTCGGAAGCGCGGGCAACGGCAATGGCCAGTTTGCTTCTCCTCTGGGCATCGCGGTTGATAGCAGCCAGAATATCTATGTCGCCGATACCAATAACAATCGCATCGAGGTCTTTGACGCGGCCGGCACATTCACCAGGATGATCGCCAGCTTTGGCAACGACATCGGTAACTTTATTGTTCCTGAAGGCGTCGCCGTCGATGGCCCGGGAAATATTTATGTCGCTGATGGCTTCAACAATCGCATCCAGGTATTCGACTCTGCGGGCAACTCAAAGTTCGCGTTCGGAAGCAATGGCTTTGGTAACAGTCAGTTCAATGTTCCTGAAGGCATCGCGGTTGATAGCAGCCAAAACATCTATATTTCTGATACGTTCAATTCGCGTGTTCAGGTGTTCGACTCTGCGGGCAACTTCAAGTTCAAGTTCGGCAGTTTCGGCACTGGTAATAGTCAATTCAATATTCCTTCCGGCGTCGCTGTGGATAGCAGTCAGAATATCTACATAGCCGATTCGAACAATCATCGCATCGAGGTCTTCGACTCCGCCGGCAACTTCAAATTCAAATTCGGAAGCAACGGCAGTGGCAATGGTCAGTTTAGCTATCCGTTTGGCGTCGCCGTAGATAGCAGCCAGAACATCTATGTTACTGACAACGGTAACTCTCGCATCCAGGTGTTCGACTCAGCGGGCGGCTTCAAGTTCGCGTTCGGAACCAATGGCACTGACAATGGCCAGTTTAGTGTTCCCTTAGGAGTCACGCTTGATGGCAACCGGAATATTTACGTGGCCGATGCCGGCAACAGTCGCATTCAGGTCTTCGACTCGGCGGGCAACTTCAAATTCGAGTTCGGAAGCTTTGGCTCCGGCAATACTCAGTTTGGCTCTCCAACAGGCATCGCGTTGGATAGTAGCCGGAACATCTATACCGTTGATACCATCTACAGTCGGCTCCAGAAATTCGCGCACAACTTTCCGACATCCTTGCTTGTCGCTCCGGCTACCGGCCCCGTGGGTGGTATGACTACCCTCACCGCGACGCTTTCTTCGCCCGATGGCGCAACCTTCTCTCCCAGGCCTGTGAGCTTTTCCCTCAACGGGAATAACGTCGGCACCGCTAACACCGATGCCAATGGCGTCGCCACGCTTAGCAATGTCAGCCTCGCCGGCATCAGCCGGGGCACTTACAACAGCCGCGTCTCAGCCAGCTTTGCCGCCGATGACTTCCTGGCAGCCAGCACCGGCTCAAACACCTTGACGGTCACCGCGGCTGCAACCACAGCCACCGTCGCGTCGTCGGCAA
>QHXG01000071.1 GCA_003222845.1 Acidobacteriota bacterium
CGGCTGCATTCAGCGTAGATTGGAGCGTCCGTGCAAACGTTATCAAATGACAGACTCCGTTCTGAGTGGGCTGCTTCTCAGTTGCTCGCCAAAGCTCTTTGCCAATATTATGGACAGGCTTTGATTAATTCCGCCACGCGCTTTGCCACGCCCTTGTCTGAATCGCAGTATCGAAAGAACCTTGGCTCTTGCGGCCCGGATATCGATGCGATCCAGGCTAGCTGTGCTGCTTCGTGTCCCGAGTTCGGTGTGACGGCGGCAGACTTCCGAGAGGCAATCGGCGCCGCGGCCGATAAATATCTGATCGGTTTCGCGCCGCGCGAGGAAGCGCCTTCGGTCGATGAGATCCGCGATTTTGTGGGAGAGCTTCAGCACTCTGATCTTTATCTCGCGCTGGCCTGCGAGCGCGGCAACGACCACGCCTGGCAACAATTTGACCGTGACTATCGTCCCTTCATCGAGCGTCTGGCGCGCCATCTGGCTCGCACCGGATCAGACGCCGACGAAGTTATTGATTCTGTTTATGCTGAACTCTTCGGCACCAAAATCGTCGACGGGGTTCGGCAATCGAAGTTCAAGAGTTACACCGGCCGTGGCACTTTGCGAGGTTGGCTGCGCGCAGTAGTCACGAACGCCGTCGTAGATTTGTATCGTGGGCGGCAGTCAGAGATTTCGCTGGACACCTGGTCGGAGAGTGGCGGCGAAACCAGGGAGAGACCGAGCTTCACCACTCAGGCGCACCGGGCCGAAGAGACGATGGTGGCAAGCGTGGCGCGCGAGCGTTATCGATCGGTGACCGTTTCCGCGCTCGATGAAGCGCTCTCAGCGCTTGATGCCCATGAGAAGCTACTGCTGCTTTACTATCATGTAGACGGTTTGAAGCTGCGCGAGATCGCACGCATCGTTGAAGAGCCGGCGTCGCCCATTAGACGCTGGTTTCAGCGACGAACCAAGCGCGGCGAAAAAGCGCAGTCGGGCCGCGTGCATGAATCGACGGTGATGCGCTGGCTCGAGAAGGCTTACCGAAAGGTCTCAGATCATTTCCAGACTTGTTTGGGTAAGAAGCATGGATTGACGGCCGCCGAGATCGAAATTTGCCGAGACCTCGCGACGGAAGACCTTGGCCAGGACATCGAGCTGCGGGCAGAGAACAAAAGCTTTGAAACGGTAGAGCCGGGAAGATCTCAAGTTGAAGGAGCCTCGTAATTAGACATGTCGCGGACGGGAACAGAAAGAGAGATGGAAGTAGTTCGCGCGATGGTCCATTGCCGTCTAACCTTTCTTGCGGGCGCTAAGACCGAGTCGATCACAGCCGCCGCTCATCTTGACGAAGACGCGATGGCCGCGTTCGTCGAGGGGAAACTCAGCGAAAACGAAACCCGATCGATAATTATTCATTTGACCTCCTGCGGATCTTGTCGCGACTTCACGGCCCGTTTGATTCGTCTTGAGTCGACCTTCACTGCCGAGGATGAATCGACGATGACGGAAGAGGCCCCGAGCCGCTTGCGTCAATTTATTCAACGGTTCGCTTCCCAGGTGATTCCTTCAAGCGGCGAGGACGCAGTATTCGCGTATCAAAATCCGGATGAAAATGTAGAAAAGCCCGCCGAAACGACGCCCGACAAGCCGAAAGATAAGGCTTAACAATCCAGTACTAACTTCATCGTTGGCCGCTGGCTCGATAAAGCTGGATGTTCGTCGGCAAAAACTCTGAGTAGCCATGCATGACCGACTCAAATGTCCCGACCCGCTCGCCGTATTCCGACCATGGAAACAATTTCGACGGGATTGAATCCTCCTTCTTAACAATCACGAGATACTCGACATTCTTTTCGTTCAGAAAGGCGAGGAAGTCTGCACGGTCGCGCGGTGCATCCGCAGAAGACAGGAACTTCTCAGGCGCAATGCCGGATAGCGCCTGCACCGTGCCTTCGTCGCAGAAGATGCGCCCGTTTCCGTTGGGTGGAAAGTGATCGCGCAAATAGTCAGCGACTGCGCGCTGGGCTGAGTATTGATTGAGCAGGCCTGCGGAACCGACCAGTTGAACGCTCGCATCGAAGACGCAGATCGCAATGACGGATATCACCAGGCGACGGGCCAAATGCGCTTTTTCCTCCCGTAACCTCAAAACAGTCCAAGCCAGAATCGCAATTCCCAGACTGAAAAGAATCAGCCCGTAGCGTGGGAATATGATCGGCTGTTGATGTGTGAGGTATGCGAAGATTAGCAGGCTGAGGAAGGCAAACCAAAAGATCAATGGAGGCAGAGTTGGGAGCATTTCGTTTGAAATCTTGCCGCCGGTCAGGAGCCGTTTGAGGACCTTCCATCCGGCAACGAAAGCGGCAAGGAAGACGGCAATGTCAGTCGAAACCAGTAGACTTGCTCCATCGCGCAGAACCTGCCGCAAAGCGAATCGACCTAGTTTGGGATTCATAGCGAGCAGCCAGTCATGATATTGCTGCCGAGCTTGAAAGCATGCGAGCCAGTTACCAGTGGCTTTCCAGGAAATGTAGAACCAGAAGACCGGCGGAATCAGGAGGATGAGAACCGCGACAAACGAAATTCGACGCTCTCTCAAGAACTGAATCGCCGGAATCAACGCGATGAACATCCAGCTCTCGACTCTGGTCAAACCGGCGAGGGCAGCGAAGATCGCGGCCGCAACCCAGCCCTGTCTCAAAACAAAATAGAGACTTGCCAAGACAAAGAACGCGTGCGGCACGTCGGTCATCGCCGACGTTGAGTTAAGAATATGCAATGGGTTCAGCGCAATCAGCACAAACGCGAGCAGTGCTGCCGTTCGATTCGCCGTTAATTGCAGAGTAATGCTGTAAACAAGCAGGCAGACGCCTGCCCCAAAAAACGCTGAGACAGCTTTACCCACATAGAATCCATTGCCGACGAACACGTTGATGACTGCGCAGGTGAATTGATATAGCGGCAGCCAGAAACCGAACAGGTCTGTCAAAGCGAATGTGTGCGCTGATAGCTTGGCGCTCATTGCACCGATGTCGCGAATGTAAACGTAAGCGTCGCCGAAGGCGTTTGGGAGAAAGAAGGCGCCGAGGATTCTCGGAATGGCCGAGACAGAAATCATTGCTAGCCACAGGTGGCGCGGGTTGGTTAGTCGAGCCATATGGTCAAGTTCCAGAGACTGAGAATATCAGCAATCGTTTGTGAGTCGAAGGTTGTCAATGCCTCAGATGCAATTTCGCATTCTCATTCACACCGTGGCTTTAGCCCGGTGATAGAAACCGGAGAAGAAGCCCGGGAACCGTTTCAACGGTTTCCCCTTTGGCATAATCGGGCGGCGGTTCGCGAAACCGTTGAAACGGTTATTCTTGGGTTGCGCACGGTGGGTCACCGGGCTAAAGCCACGGTGTGAATGAGAATGACCACTGGAACTGGCAAGCTCTGATCAAGCTCGTTGTTTTCAAGCTGGTCCACTCATAAGGGTTCCCCTGCTTGTTCGCCGTTCGCGGCCTTGTTATAGTCACCCATTCGCTCGGAAAACCTGGAGATGGCAGCGGTGACGGAAGAGAAAGTCTTGGCGACAAACCGCGCAGCGTTTCACAACTATCACATTTCAGCGAAGTACGAGGCTGGTGCAGCCCTAACGGGGACCGAGGTCAAGAGCGTTCTCGAAGGACGCATCCAGCTGAAAGATTCGTATGTGGCGGTGCGCGAGGGTGAGGCTTGGCTTTTTAACGCGCACATCTCGCCTTACTCGCACGGTAACCGGGCGAATCACGATCCGCTGCGAACACGGAAGCTGCTGCTCCACAAGCGCGAGATTGAACGTTTGGATCAAGCCGCGGTCGCCCAGGGGATGACACTAGTCATCACACGTGTGTACTTAAAGAGTCAGAAGATTAAGTTTGAGGTGGGAGTAGCGAAAGGCAAGAAGCTTTATGACAAGCGAGAAACCGAACTACGTCGCATCGTAGATCGCGAGACGCGCGCGCAGTTGAAGCAAAGGAATCGACAATAAGAGAGGTTAAGAATGAACGTAACCGGAAGTTCTCAATCGTGCAAGAAGATCGACGCGCAGGCGCTGGCCATAGCTGTTTTCAAGGATGACAAAGCTGACCACGGACTCCTAAAAGAGCTGGATGTCGCCACTGGTGGTTTGGTTAGCCGTGTCATTGAGACTGAGGAATTCAAAGCCAAGGAAGGCGAGACCGCCTATTTTCATCTTGCGGACAGCGAATTGAAAGCGCATCGCTTGCTCTTAATCGGCTGTGGTGAGCGTGACGCGTACAAGACTCAACAAGTCTCACAAATGGCTGGAACGGCGGCGCGTTTTCTGAGAAGCAAGAATGCCAAGTCCGTTGCCATTATTCCGCGGGCTGAAGGTGATGTTGAGAAAGCTTCCCAGAGTGTAATCGCCGGCGCGATCATGGGACTCTTCGAACCCGACAAGTACCGGACGAAGGACAAAGAGAAGCGCGAACTCAGTCGCGTCGTAGTTGCAATCGAAGGCGCTGACGAAAAAGTTTTGAAGCGCGGAGCTGAGCGTGGCCGCATCGTCGGAGAGTCGGTTAACTTCACACGCGATCTCGCGAATGAACCTGGCATTTTCATGACGCCGACGATCCTGGCGGAACGCGCGAAGGAAGTCGCCAAGGAATTCGGCCTGAGCATCGACGTTCTCGATCAGAAACGAATGGAAAAATTGGGCATGGGCTCGCTGCTGGGCGTTTCCCGCGGATCGGATGAACCGCCGAAGCTCATCGTCTTGAAATATCAGCCGCGCAAAATTGATAAGCGACACAAGGACGAGTTGCTGGCGCTCGTCGGGAAGGGAATCACTTTTGACTCAGGCGGGATTTCGTTGAAGCCCGGGGAAAACATGGAGTTGATGAAGTACGACATGACCGGCGCCGCAACCGTAATCGGCACCATGCGGGCTATCGCTCAATTGAAGCCGGCGATTTCCGTGCTTGGCATTGCTCCTTGTTCCGAGAATCTACCTTCGGGCAAAGCGACCAAGCCCGGCGATGTCTTGAGAGCGATGACCGGCAAGACCATCGAAGTGATTAATACCGACGCGGAAGGCCGTCTCGTGCTCGCTGACGCCATCGCGTATGCGAAGCAGCTTGGGGCGACGCGCATCATCGACATGGCGACGCTAACGGGTGCCGTCTCCATCGCCCTCGGCGACGTTAACACCGGTATCCTCGGCACGGATCAGTCTCTAATCGATGGAGTAATAGAGGCCGGAAGGGAGGTTGGAGAGAGATTCTGGCAGTTGCCGCTCGATAAAGAATATTCAAATCAGATCAAGAGTGACATCGCTGATATCAAGAACACCGGCGGAAAGAAAGCCGGCACAATCACCGCGGCAGCCTTCTTGAAGGAGTTCGTGGACGACACTCCCTGGGCTCACCTGGACATCGCGGGCACGGCCTGGGGTGACCAGGCGACACCCTTTCGCGCGAAAGGCCCCACCGGCATCGCGGTGCGCACGCTGATAGAATTTATCGAGCGCGCCAGTCGCTGAAATGCGAGTGGATACGCTCGCACACGTCAGCGGCGAAATGCTAAAATTCCCGCGGAATGGACGGTGCTGAAGGCTGTAGCCAGACGACGGCCTAAGTTCCCCTGCAATGACTGATTATTACCATGTTCTCGGCGTAATGCGGACCGCAACTGCCACTGAGATCAAGTCCGCGTATCGCAAGCTGGCGAGAAAAAAGCATCCCGATGTGAATCGAGGATCGGAGAAAGCCGCGCGCGAGTTTGCGTTGTTGTCTTTGGCCTATCACACGCTAATAGATCCGCAGGAGCGCGCCTTTTACGATCAGCAACTCGACAAAGGTGTTCGCGGAGAGTCAATTCTGAGTTCCGATAATCCGCACGCGCAGCGAGCGCGGGACATGCAAGCGCGCTGGGATCGGGTGGTTAATCAGATCCTGGAGAGTGACCGTCGCGAAAATCTGGAACGACAGCGGGCCGTGTTTACGACGGTCTCGCTCTTCTTGTCGACGTTTTTTGTCGCCATGATCAAGCCCCCCTTGTGGCAGTCGTTTGGCCTCGCCGGTCGCGCGATCCTGGTGACGCTCTTTATGACTGGTGTTTGGCATTTGGGAAGCCGGCTGCGTGAATACTTCAGGCATTACACTTACAAACCTGACGAGCTGCATTATTCGATCACGCGGGAAGAAAACCCCTCGCCGAAACCTTTTACTCGTTTCTCGGCATATGCGTTCTTAATTGGCGGTTACGTGGTCAGTTTAGGTATAGGCCTTTTCATTGGCTATCATTCCCAGGATTTCTTTTCCGATTTGACTCTGCTGTTTAGGCATCACGTGCCCGCTGCCGGCAGCGGATCGTTTTCGCCTACGGCCATCGTGATCTCTGATCTTCTCTTCTATCCACCAATCGCTGTTTTGGTGATTGATACCATGCACGCGATCGCTTCGCGGATCGACACCGGCTGAGGCCTGGCTCTGAGCCTTATTAAGTCGTTAACTGGGAACCTATGAGAGTGCGTATCATTAATGGCCTGCTGATTGGCTGCTTAGCGATTACCGGTCGGGCGCTGGAAACAACGCGTCTTACTCAGGGAAGCGACCACCTCACGCCGATTCAGCGCGAAATCGAACGCCAGCGGCAGCGTTTGAGTTCAGCCGAAATAGAAGAACGGCGCGATGCCTTGATGAGACTCGCGAGTCTTGAGCGACCTGAAGCCTCGCGCGTCGCCACCGCCGGATTGAGGGACCCTGTTCCAATTGTTCGAGCCACGGCGGTGCATGCTGTTCTATCTCTTCCGCAAGCTGAAGGCGCCGCGGTGCTGATCCCCTTGTTGCAGGACAAATTAGAATTCGTCCGGCGGGAGACGGCTTATGCGTTGGGCAAGACCCGCAGTCGTTCTGCCGTGGAAGCACTCTCGAATCTCTTGTTGTTCGACAAGGAAGCGAGTGTCCGCGCGGCGGCCGCGATTGCGCTTGGCCAAATTGGCGACGATGCAGCGGTGAATGCCCTGTCGCAGGTGCTCAACGGAACTGCGCCACCGAAGGGAAAGAAGAAAAAATTGAGGGAGAATGAATTCGTGATGCGGGCAGCCGCCCATTCGCTGGGGCAGATTCGCAGCCGGTCAAGTGTCACAGTTTTGATTGCCACGCTGGAAAACGAAACGAACGCGAACGACGTTCGTCGCGAAGCCGCAACTGCGCTCGGCCTAATCGGTGATGCGTCTGCCATTCCCTCGCTTCGCGCCGCTCTAGGTGCTGCTGATCCTTACTTGTCCGAAGCAGCGCGTGAGGCTTTGCGTCGATTGAGGCTTGCCAGGAACTAGAAACGAAGAAGGGCGCTGGAGTTTATCCTCCAACGCCCATCCAGCAAATATAGAGTTCGGCCTCGACCAAATCAGCTCTCAGTCTTTTCTCCTCGGCCTTGTCCCTTCTTGGCGACCTTCGCTTCTTTGGCTTGGGGTATCGGCAAACCAACGCTGTCCGATCGCGCGGCCAAGTGCTGTTCTTCGGGGGCGGCCGTAGCCAGATCCTGGATTAAAGCGCCGCCGGATTTCTTCGAGAAGATCAGTTTGTTATCGCTGCCGCGCAAATCGATCTGCACCAGATCGCCTAAACCGATCTGACCCGTCGCGACTAAATTCGAGAGCGGATAGACCAGGAAACGTTCAATCGCTCGCTTCAAGTGTCGGGCCCCGTATTTGTAATCGATGCCTTCCTGAAGGAGCATGTTTTTCGCGGCGTCAGAACACTGAAACACGAACTTGGTACCGGCCGACATCATGATGCGGTCCTGCACTGACTGTAGCTCGAGGTCGAGAATTGCCCGCAGGTGATGTTCTTTCAAGGAGCGGAACACCACAACCTTATCGATGCGGTTCATAAACTCGGGCGAGAACTTGCGCCGTGCCGCTTCAACCGCCGTGCGGTAGATTTTCTGATCGACTTCGGTATCGGGATGCTTCACGCCTTTGCCGGGAGCGAAACCGATTCCACCCGTGATCAATTCGGCCATGTCGCGCGCGCCGAGGTTCGAAGTCAAGACGACCATGCACTTCGAAAAGTCCACCCGACGGTTATCGCCGAGTGTCAGCGTCGCTTTATCCAGAATACCAAGCAGGAGTTGCCAGAGCGCGTCAGAGGCTTTTTCGATCTCATCAAACAGCACCAGGGTCAGCTTCAGATCATCATTATGCATCCGATCGAGGTTTTCCTGGGTCAGCATCGGAGAAGTCTCGCGGTGACCAAGGTATCCCGGAGGCGAGCCAATGAGCTTGGCAATCTCGTGCGAGTGCTGGAATTCGGCGCAGTCAATCTTCACGACGGCGTTCACATCGGCAAACAGCACTTCGGCGGCCGCCTCAATTACGCGCGTCTTGCCGGAACCCGTCGGGCCAAGGAACAACATCGTCCCGATTGGGCGATTCGGTGGATTCATGCCGGCCAGAAAAATCTGGTAGAGGCCGCTCATGCGCCGGACGGCACGCTCCTGGCCAACAATGCGTGCTCCCAGGCGTTCTTCGAAATCCTGGGCCCGCGGGCTCTTTTGCTCCGGGTCAAGAAAGACTGTCTCATCGACCTGTACTTCTGGGGCTTCCATGGCTTTTCTCAGTTCCGCTATCACTGTCTTATTCCTGGCAGCAACGATTCATTTCGTGCTGACTGGATCCTCCAAACAGAGCGCATGCAAAGAGCGATCCGTTGCGAACGTTTGATGCGCGGAGAAGCATCCGAGTTTCTTTTTCAAAGAGCCGAACCCGGCCGCAATCGCGATCAGCTCATACGCTATATATACGACTCTGAAAGAATTGTCACCCAAAATATTTGGGGCCGATCAAACGCGGTTAGCAGGGTGGGGTCGTGTCGAATCTACATACGTGACATTTCGTGGCACAAAACGACTGACATTTCATGTTCTTAATCGAGAGACCTAGCTGATGAGAGTGAGCGTGATTGCACCGAAAGGGATTCGGGCTGGCTTGAAACGTCGAGGGCTTAGAACGGCGTTGCCTCAGTCGTAATACTCGAGGCCAAGGTGCGTGATCAAATCCTCTCCACGCAGATGACGCAAGGTGTTCTTGAGTTTCATCAACTGAATGAAAATGTCGTGTTCGGGATACAAACCCGGGGCCGTCATTGGTGATTTGAAATAAAACGACAACCATTCCTGCACGCCCTTCATACCGGTGCGTTGCGCGAGGTCGAGGAAGAGCGCCAAATCCAGAACGATGGGCGCGGCGAGAATCGAGTCGCGGCAAAGGAAATCGATCTTGATCTGCATCTTGTAGCCGAGCCACCCAAAGATGTCTATGTTGTCCCAGCCCTCCTTGTTGTCGCCGCGCGGCGGATAGTAGTTGATGCGAACCACGTGCGAGAAGTCTTTGTAAAGCTGAGGATAGACTTCGGGTTGAAGAATGTACTCAAGCACCGACAACTTCGATTCTTCCTTGGTTTTGAACGAGTCGGGATCGTCAAGAACCTCGCCGTCACGATTGCCAAGGATGTTCGTTGAGTACCAGCCGTTAAGTCCCAACATACGTGACTTCAAACCCGGGGCCAAAATCGTCTTCATCAACGTCTGTCCCGTCTTGAAATCCTTGCCGCAAACAGGCACGCCATTTTGATTTGCCAGTTTCATCAGGGCGGCGATGTCCACAGTCAGGTTGGGAGCGCCGTTGGCAAAAGGGACGCCAGACTTCAGAGCGGCGTAGGCATAAATCATCGACGGCGCAATCGCCTTATGATTATCGCGCATCGCCTGTTCGAATGATTTCAAATCGCGATGTACGGCATGCGGCTTCATAAAGATCTCGGTTGAAGCTGCCCAAATCATCACCAGGCGATCACACCTGTGCTTGCGTTTGAACTCGGCGATCTCGTCGATCAATTGTCGGGCTAATTCAAGTTTGTTCTTGCCGTTTCTTATGTTTGTTCCGCTCAAGCGCTTTACGTAGGTTTGATCGAAAACAGCCTTCATGGGCTTGATCTTTTGCAAGGGCTTGCGCAGTTTGTTGAGCAATTCTTTTTCCAACACACCAGCATGCACCGCTGCGTCATAAGCTGAATCGGGGAAAATATCCCAGGCGCCGAAGATTAGGTCGTCGAGATCGGTGAGCGGCACGAAGTCATTGATCGCCGGCACGCGGTTGTCCGTTCGCTTGCCTAGTCTGATGGCGCCCAACTGCGTCAAACTACCTATCGGTTCGGCGAGTTCTGCTTTAATGGCTTCGACACCTGCAATGAAAGTCGTGCTCACAGCGCCTAACCCGACGAGTAGCACCCCCAACTTACCCTTTGCCGGCGCGATCTCCGCGCCTTTCTTGACCGGCATTCTTCGAGTCAACCTCCGGGAATTAAAACGAGAATAATAAGACCGAGGATGATACATGAGACGAGAGCGATTCGCACGTCGAGCCCGGAATCGGAGTTTTGATCTGGTCTGCTACAACGTTTTGCATTTAGGAGTCAGCGACCTCTTTCCGACTCCATTCACAACTGCCGCGGCATGATCCTGACCCGCGGGCAGTGGCCATTTCCGCGGGAATGTTGGTAATCACTGCATGGAGTTCAAGCGCGGTGGCCCGTCGTATCCACTTCGAATCGTCAACAGTCCAGACCGCCGGCCGTAGTCCATTTTCCAACGCACAGCGAACCAGGCCACGGGTCGCCATTAAACGGTGAAGAAGAATCTCATCGGCTCCACGGTCGATCGCCGACGCGATCATTCGGCGCGTGCTCATGAGCTTCCTGGCGGTGCGCCTCGGCTCGAACAGGGCGCCCGTGCAAATCCCGGCGTCAATTTTTTTAATGAAGGCAAGCGCGTTCAAATTGAAACTGACAACTACGACTCGAGAGCGAAATTCAAATTCAGTGACGGACTGAACTACCGAACGTGCAAGTTCATCAGACGATTGCTCAGCCTTGTCTGTCTTCATCTCAACATAGATGATAGCTTTGCGGCTCGGGTTTTCGTTGCAGAAACGAAAGACTTGATCGAGTGTGGGGACAAACTGCGCAGCAT
>QHXG01000657.1 GCA_003222845.1 Acidobacteriota bacterium
TACGCTTATCTTTCCTTTCAGGGATTTTTATGATGGAACGTGCTTCGCCATTTGGTAGAACATGCACTACATAGATTAACCGTTTCTTATCCGGCGTCCCTATTCTCACTAGCGACCGATCAGATAACTTATAAACATAAATATGGATGCCGCTACCAGTATCTTCATCCGGTACTCCGCAAATGTCTATGACTTGCTTCATTGACATCTGGGGCTCGATACGACGGAAAGCTTCGATAGTTCTTGCGGTTGGCGGAATCTGCTGGGCAAGTGCTTGCTCAGTGCTGAGGCACTCAATCGCGAGGCAGAAGGTGAGCATTAATAAAATGCGCTTCATACCACTAACCCCATCACCGCACACATTAACGGCAGCCGCCCAACGGTTGAGTTGACGCGGCGGCGCGAATCAAAGCACCCTTCGCCGTATCGAGCAAGTTGAGAAACGCGCTCCCGCCGCTCGCGTCCAACGATTTGGCTGTTATGTGGCGCCCGGAATAGAAAATGCCATTGGTATTTCGCTGAGATCACAATAAACGGCCAACCCTTTGGATCTGATCAGGTCTCGCTCACGATTAACCCCCGCAGATTCACCAATAATTAGAATCGCATCGCACTTGTCAACGAGGGCAAGGGAGATCGCCATGATGGCCTCGTATTGATTTGCATCCGGTCCCAGACATTCTACGACGGGCAACGCCGCGTTCACGCCGATCACGGGAATGTGTCCGCGGTTCATCACGCCGGCGGCAGCTTCGTTCATCGCGTCAAGGTTGCGCTGACGTTGCTCAAGCGTATCTGCTGAATATGGCCCGGCAACTGCAATCAACATTGGATTATCTCCTCGTTGGTTGATTCGGAATCCTTACCTGAGAGTTATGAAGCCACATAACGGTTGAGTTGACGCGGCCGCACGCAACTGCGTTACACGCAAGTTGTCGATGAGAAGCCCGCTGGTCCGGCTCGCGTCCAACGATTTGGCTGTTATGCAGCGCCTACCCCGGATCTGGTTTCGTCAACGGCTCTCATAAATGCGGTTACTAACGGATGTGGTTGCTTTGCTGTCGAACGAGTCTGAGGCACGAAAAGCGTTCCCAAAAAGAATGGGTGGCCGGGCAACTCAGTAACTCGAATCTCGCCTTCGCTATCTGATCCCGTGATTTTCAAGGGGCCGCTCTTCAAGAGGGAAACGTAATTTGGGTTGACACCGAAATTGCAATAGTACTCCTCGGTAGCTGACATTGCCCCGTAGATTTCTGCAACTCGGGAGCCGGGAGAAAACGTCAACTCCATTTCGCGACCCGCGAGCGCACAGGCGAGCTGTGAAATGAAGAGGTTAGAAGCTTCAAGGTCATACTCCGCGTGGCTCGCATCCTTAAACCCGAGAACATTGCGCGCGTACTCAATGATCATGTGCTGGAACCCGCCGCAAGTGCCGAAACATGCGACGCCGTTCTCGCGTGCATAACGAATAGCCCACAGCGTCTTGTCCATATTCTTATAAGGGCTGCCAGGCGCCACCCAAATGCCGGAAAAACGCTCGAACAGAGTTTGGTCTATTTCCTCCGTGGATACCCACGTGGCATCGACATCGACTGACGCTGAACGTGAATGCTCGATGGCTGCGTTGGTTGAAACATGCGGCTGAAATGTTGGGGTGTATTCACCTAATATGGCGATTGATCGCTTCACGGTGCCTCTTTAACTGTTAGGGGACGATGCGTTTATGTTCATACGAGAACCGCCTGCGATAGCGGGCAGGCAAAAGTTTCGCCGTGCTTCAGGCCATACGACTAACCTTGGATTGTTAGCCGGCCCTCAAAGACGATGACTGCCTGGCCCTGGATCTGCAATTTGCCATCGACCAATTCCACATCCATAAAACCTGTTCGCTTGGACGATTGAAAAGACTTCATTTTTGTTTTGCCTAGTCTGGACGCCCAATACTTTGCGAGAAACGTGTGAGTACCGCCGGTCACAGGATCTTCATTTGTGCCGCTCCAGGGCCAGAAGTACCGCGAATGAAAATCGTAGCCGTCCCCTTCGGACGGACTCGTAACCAGGACGCCGTTGATGGAATTATGGGATCGAAGAAGTGCAGCAAAATCCGGATCCAGGTGGGCCAGCTTTTCTGGGTCCGCAATTTCCAGCAACAATATTTTGGTTTGTTCATTGAAGACTGAATTCCTGATAGCTTCAATTCCCAAAGCAGCGAGCAGGGCAGGCGGAGCAGCGGCCGGTCGCGTTTCGTAAACGGGAAATTCCATTACGATTTGGCCGTTCGATTCTGTGGCGGACAAGTCCAGGCTCTGGATGTTCATGAAGTGAACTTCGTTCAATTTATGTGTTGAAAAAATCACTTTGGCAGAGGCCAGAGTCGCGTGACCGCACAAGGCGATTTCCATCTTTGGTGAAAAAAATCGAATTGCAAAAGCGCCGGCGGACTCCCCTGGACAAAGAAAGGCGGTTTCAGAAAGATTCAGTTCCTGCGCGATGTGCAACATTCTTTCGTAGCTCAATTGCGAATCAACGATACAAACACCTGCTGGATTTCCTTTGAATGGTCTGTCGGTGAAAGAGTCAACTATGAAGGTTCTCATTCTATGATCTTCCTCTTGTTCACTGGGCCATACTAGCCTGAGCCAAATGATGAGCCGATTCTCACTTAACTGGATAAGAGCTCAGCCGAGGCCACGGACTATGCGGCATAACGCCCGGCATCAGC
>QHXG01000658.1:0-1171 GCA_003222845.1 Acidobacteriota bacterium
ACCGCGCCGTCACCCACGACCGCGACTGTCGTGCCCCGCTTTACGTTGGCTGCGGCGGCGGCGAACCAGCCGGTGCCCATGACATCAGAGACTGCCAGTAGACTCGGGATCAGATCGTCCGAGGGAATATCCGGTGTCGGCACCAAGGTGCCGTCCGCGAGTGGAACACGCAAAATCGGCGCCTGTGCAGTGCTGATGATCTCCTTGTGTTCGCACGAGGTCTGGTAACCTACTTGGCAATGAGGACAGGTGTTATCGGAGGCGAAAAACGAACCGATGACGAACTGCCCAGGCTTGATGGAAGTGACTCCGCTGCCGACCTCCTCAACGATGCCGCAGTACTCGTGCCCCATCGGGGTCGGCTCCGGGACCGGATTGATGCCACGGTAAGGCCACAAGTCAGACCCGCACACGCAGGTGGCCGACATTCTGATGATGGCATCCGTCGGCTTTAAGATTGTCGGCGTGTCGCGCTCCTCGAAGCGCACATCGCGCGGACCATAGAGTACAGTTCCTCGCATGATTTATCTCCTTTCAGATTTCGTCCTCACCGCGCGGTGTATCCGCCATCAACAACGAGCGCGTGACCGATCACGAAGCTTGCGCCGGGGCTACACAGCCAAAGAACGGCAGCGGCAATCTCCTCCGGTCGACCAAGTCGGCCAATCGGCATGTCTCTCATGATCTCTTTCATAGCGTCTGGTTCCTTAGCCAACATCTCCGCAACCATCGGCGTATTGATCGTCCCTGGGCACACTGCATTGATGCAGATTCCTCTGGAGGCATATTCGAGCGCGGCGCTCTTCGTCAGCCCGATCACTCCGTGCTTGGATGCATGATAGGCTGCGCGACCGGCGATGCCGATCAGACCGCCAATCGAAGAGTTGTTGACGATGGCGCCGCTCCCTTGCTCGCGCATCTGGCGTAGCTCGTACTTCATGCAGTTCCAGACGCCGCGCAGATTGATCCCGTTCACGCGCTCAAACTCTTCGCCGCTGACATCAGCCATTTCCAGGGCCGGAGACTGTATGCCGGCGTTATTGAACGCCGCATCGAGACGCCCGAAGGTGGATATAGTCTGCGCGACCATCGCTGCTACTTCAGCCTCGTCAACGACATTGCAACGGATGCCAATGGCCTTGTGACCGGCGGCGACAAGTTCTTCTGCGGC
>QHXG01000658.1:1306-4311 GCA_003222845.1 Acidobacteriota bacterium
TCAAAAGACATATTCATGAATAGACTCCTCGTTCACATCTTGTATTCCGGTTCTTGTATAGTTTCTCCCGGTTCAATCGACCCCTCGACCCAATCTTGAGGCATTTCCCCAAATTTTCGCTTTTGCATAATTTCTCCAGATCTTGTCTGTCAGCTTAAAAGTTCGGCTTCTTGTGCCTCTGATTTTAGCCCAATTTTAAGGGCTTGCGGATAGTTATCGGTATGACGATTCTGGTGAATGATTGTACGTTCCTGCAAAACCCGGCGCTTGGGGGTGTTTTTTATGAACAAAAGAAATTAGTATGAAGGTATGAATCAGGAAGCCATACGCAATGCCGGGAGAGTAGAGACCGCAAGAGAGGAAATCGTCGAGCGAATGAGTCGCCTCCTTCCCGAAGACGGGAGGATCGACTTCGTTCCGGGTCTTCTCCTTATCAAATCGTCAGTACCGTCAGAGCCGGTTCAGTCGCTCTTTCAGCCATCCTTTTGTTTTGTGGCCCAGGGCAGGAAACGAGCGAGCGTAGGCGGGGAAGTTTTCTTATACGATCCGTTTCATTATTTGATTTTTACGGTCGACTTGCCCGTTGCATTCGAAATAGAAGCCCCATCAAAGGAACTGCCTTACCTGGGAATGAGCCTAAACCTGGATTCCGCCCTGGTCGCTTCGGTCATTGTCGAATCCGGCATCCGGATAAAAAAGGGTGATGCCAGCGTTAAGGCGATGAACGTCAGCGCGATAGACGCAGATTTGCTTGACGCTGTTGCTCGATTGGTACGCATCGCCGAAACCCCGGCTGAGAGCAAAGTCCTCGCACCGCTCGTTATCAAGGAGATAATTTACAGACTGTTGGCTGGCGGTCAGGGTGCACGGCTTGCACATCTGCTCACTGCTAGTGACACCCGCCGCATTTCGAAAGCCATCGGGCGTCTACGCGAACACTTCAACGAGCCGCTTAAGATTGAAGACATCGCGCGCGAGCTCGGAATGAGCGTTTCGGGCTTTCACCATCACTTCAAGTCCGTCACGGCGATGAGCCCCTTGCAGTTTCAGAAACAGATACGACTCCAGGAAGCACGCCGTCTGATGCTCGGCGAAGACTTGGACGCGGCGAGCGCCGGATTCCGCGTCGGCTATGAAGATCCGGCCTACTTCAGCCGCGACTATAAAAAGATTTTCGGCGCTCCGCCGCAGCGCGACATCGCAAGGCTCAGAAGCAGCCTGTCAGCCTAACATCTTGTACAGACTGCAAATCAAGTAAAAAGGATTTGCCGAAGGGAACTCGAAGGTCTTATCTTTCAGTAAGGGTTTTCATATGTTCGAAAGAGACTCAAACTGTCGACTGTGATTGATGAGGGGTTACCACGAACTATGAATTGACAATGTCCTCAACAAATTCAAGCAAAATAAGCTTCGCAACGGAGTGGAACTCCGTTGCGAATTTTCCGGTTCAAACTATGAGTATTGGTAAGTTATTGATGTGATTGGTGCCGAGGGCGGGAGTCGAACCTACACGACCTTGCGGACAACGGATTTTAAGTCTGTTGCGCGGGCATTCACAACATTCTACTACGCGTTACCAAGTAGTATTTACCGACGTTTCAGCCGTCAAAGCAAGCTACGTCTCGCTTGGTATCAGCACGTAACCCCCTCATCTTCCCCTCATCTCTGCGCGCGTCAAATCCCCTCACTTTCCCCTCATCTTGTCAAAGTGTGAACTCGAATTCAAGACTTGACTCTGGAGCTAACTCAAGAGTCTATACTTGTCCTGTTGAGGAAGGGGGTTGTGGACCTGACAGAGTTTCGCATAGGTGAATTAGCAACTCGCTCAGGAGTGAGTATCGATGCCGTTCGCTATTACGAACGGTTGAAGCTCTTGCCTCGCGCGGGGCGTACTGCGGGGGGCTTTCGTGTCTTTGGGCCGGAGTCTGTTGAGCGCGTGCAATTCATTAAGCAGGCGCAAGAACTAGGTCTGACGCTGGACGAAATCAAAGGACTGCTGGCTACGGGTGGTGCTGAAGAGTGCAGGAGCGTGCGTGATCTTTTGAGTCAGAAGATAGGCGAGTTGGACGGCAAAATGACAGCTATGAAACATTTTCGCCGTACGCTCGCACGGCATCTCTCGGCATGTGAGCGCGAACTCGAAACGCATGGCGACTCGGCATGTTGTCCGGTCGTAGCGGGCGGGAAGAGTAAACCGCCTCAAGGAAAAAGCGGCAAGAAGTAAGCGGATGGATATGGAAAGAACTACCGCGAAGGGATCTGGATCAGGTCGAACTGTTCTTGCGAGTCTGGCAGCGCTCGGAAGCGTCGTATTGGCTTCCACCTGTTGCTTACCGATGTTCCCATTCATCTTCGCCGCCGGCGCAGCGGGAAGCTCAGCATTCTTTGCAAAGGCCCGGCCCTTTCTGCTTGCAGCCTCGCTGCTATCGATTGGGTTCGCCTTCTACCAACGGTGGCGCGCCAAACAGTGTCAGTGCAAACCAAGTCTGCTGAGCACTATTGTCTTGTGGTTCTCAGTGGTTGTCGTGCTGACGTTCTTCCTGTTTCCGCAAGTCATAGCGAATTTGATTGCTAATGTCTTAGCGAGGTGAAGATGAAACGGAAGCATGTCATTTACACACTAGTAGCGGTGGTCGGTGCGATTGTAATGTTCGTCGTCTACTACCTGTATTTGGGTAGCACGGCGCCAACCGGGCAACAGCCCTTAGTTCGTCTCGACAACTCGAACATTGATTCTTTGAAAAACTCCTTCAACGACTCTGCTGATTCTGTCCGGGTAATGGTGATGCTCTCTCCTACTTGAACAGTCTGTTTGCAGGGGGCCTCTGCATTCCAAAAACTACTTGACGAGCAACGCGAAGGAAAAATCCGAGTGTTCGTAATCTGGGAACCGATTTTGCCAACCGATTTGGCTGCGCCTTCGACGATGACGTTAAAACGCATTGCTGATAAAAGAGCATCCCAGCATTGGGACAAGGAACATCTTGTGTCCAAATCGATTGGCG
>QHXG01000658.1:4325-4729 GCA_003222845.1 Acidobacteriota bacterium
TGTGGGAGAAAGGACCGCCTGAGCCCACCTATTCACATGCTCCGGTTGTTCATGCGCTTGACGGTACGAGAGAAGCGATCCAGAAGTTATTACGAGAGACTCCGAAGTAGGACAGGTTCCGACGAGTTTATGAATTGCTGCAGAACTAACGACATAGGCGAAGACTCGCGGCCTGCTGAACCCGGTTGTTCGACTGACGAATCAAACGAAACCAATCTGTGCGGATCGTGCAAGGGCAAAGGGAGACCAGTTTCCAGAAAAACCGTCATGCTGATGGTAAAGCCGGAATTGCTGGAAAGGGCTATGCATGGAAGCTATAGCTTCTGTTCGGAACGCGATTGTTCAATTGTCTATTTCGAAGATAAAGGTGGCGAACACTTTACCGTTGATGATTTGCGCATACG
>QHXG01000028.1 GCA_003222845.1 Acidobacteriota bacterium
GATACTTGCCAGCCGCCCAGCACGTTTGCCAGTGTTCCGTGCTCCTTCTCAAAGAATGGCAACGCGTACACATAACTCATCGCAAACACCTGCCGTCGATCGAAATTCGCATTGCCCTTGTCGAGCGCTGCATTGAACGGGGCGCGCAAGTCGGAAGTTTCGGTGTCGAAGTTATTCAGCGACTTGCTCCAGGTGTACGCGAGACTCATCGTAAAGCCACGCGACACGCGCTTCTGCGCGCTGAGTTGCATTCCGTTGTAACTCGACGATCCGGTATTCTCCTGCGAGCGAATCGTACTGTAACCCAGGAACTGTCGGACCGTGTCGGTGCTGGCGTTGATGAATGCACCCGAAGAGTTGCGCGCTAGCGCCACGTCGGGCAACACGTAGTTGATGTCTCGACGATGCGTCAGATGGCGCGCTTGATTGCCGACATAGCTGGCGTCAATCACGATGCCCCACGGTAGTTCATGCTGAACGCCCAAACTGTAAGCGTAGACAGCGCCCGGTTTCATCGCGAAATCAAAGACCGTGAGCGCCTGGACCAGAGGCTTGCCGGTGCCGCTCCCGCCTACTGTATCGAGCGGATTGTTGAAGGTCGAAAGACCGGAAAGATTCGCCGGCGTCGTGAACTGGCGGCCATTCGTGATCGTAGCCACAGTCGCAAACGGAGCGTTCACGCCGGCATCTCGTACTGGATTTAAGAGCGTGCGGTCGTAATACATCCCGCCGCCGCCGCGAATTACAGTTTTGCCTTTGCCGAGCGGATCCCAAACAAAACCCAAGCGCGGCGCGAAAAGCGCTCTGCCGCTGTCTGCCAAACCGCTCGGGCGATCAGTCTTCAATCGCTGCAAATTCGGATCAGTGAGGTTCGCGTTCTTTGGCAGCACCAGACCGTTGTACGGATCAAAGTAACCCTGCGCGCGCGTGAGCTGTCCGGTCGGATCTGCGATCAAATTGATTACACCGCCGGAGATGTCGCTGCCCAAAGGAGCCTTGGCCGGATTGAATCGCGTCGCGTCGAAGCCCACGATGTTACTCAGTTGCGTTTGCGGCCAGGGAATGTACTGAAGACGAAGGCCAAGCGTCAAACTCAGACGCTGATTCACGCGCCACTGATCGTTCGCATAAGTCTCGATCTGATTATATGCCGCCGGTGCGACCGTCGTGTTCGATGTCTCGGTGTAGCGCGTATAAGCGCCGAGCAGCAAGTTTGCGACGGCATTGCCACTGTCTTGGGGACGAAACGCCGAGCCGGCCGTCGAGCCGGTGCTATAGGTGATCGTGCCGCCATCGCGAACACGCGTGTTTTCGTCTTTGTTGCTGTTGACGTACAGCGCGCCGAATTTGAAAGTGTGGTCACCGCGCACCCACGTGACATTGTCACGCAGCTCCCAACTGCGCGCATTAATTGTGTAAGGCAAACCGTTGCCGCTCAGGGTGGAATAACCCTGCACTGAGAACTCGGGTATTTTGTTCAATCGGTTAGCCGGGAAAATCTCGGTGAAGTTAATTCCGTAGGTGCTGCGCGCGATTTGACCATTATCCTGATAAGTAACGGCCTGGTCGTTTCGCTGCCAGGAAAGAATCGCTTCGTTAACGATATTCGGCGTCAACACATGCGTGTAGCTGACCATGAAAGTCTTGCCCAGGCGAAGGTGATTGTCGGGCGCAATTGGCAGGTTCTGGTTGTCAAAAGTCGAGCCCAGCGGATTGTTCGAATCAAATCTGTCGCGCAGCCAGCGGCCAAAGATCGTAACGTTGTTGCGGCGCTGATAATCGACGCGCAGCAGTTCCTGGCGCACATTGCGTCTCACGATTGGCGCGGCGATATAACGATCGAGCCCGGCATTCGGATGCGGCCACAACCTCATCAAAGCTATACCGTTCGGCGATTTCTTCGCATCCGGAATAATGTTGTTTGCGAAAGGCACGCCAGTGGTCGATGCCGATTTGTCACACAATATGAATTTGTCCGCCGAGTTGCCGGAGGGAATGGCGGTCGAGCACGTGTAATTCGCCGGCAGCCCCGTAGGCAGTAAAGCGCTGAAGTTTCCGCTGCGCATTGCCTCGGTTGGCACCAACTCGCTTACTGACGTGCCCGTGCGCGGCAGCTTCCACTCAAGGCCGCCGAAAAAGAACAGCTTCTTCTTGTAAAGCGGTCCGCCGACGAATCCACCGACGTTGTTGAATCTAAGATGCGGCTTTGTTGGCGCGCCGGTAGTCACCTGCTTACTCTCCCACGAATAGGCGTTCAACTTATCGTGACGAATGAATTCGAAACCAGAGCCATGAAACTCGGACGTGCCGCGTTTGGTAACCACGTTGATTGAGGGACCTCCTTGGGATCCATACTCGGCGCTGTACGGGCTTGAGACCAATTTGAATTCCTGAATCGCGTCAACGCTGATGTTATTGACCAGAGTGCCTACCGAACCGTGATCGACGTTGCTGACGCCGTCCAGCGTCGGCGCAGTGCGACGGCGCAACCCGTTGATTGCCGTGTCATCGACGCGCACATTCGTGCCCTGCTGCGAATCGTTGTTAATCGCGCTCGTCCCAGGAGCAAGGTTGACTAGCTGAGTCCAATTGCGTCCGTTAAGCGCAATCTCTGTGACTTGCGTGCCGGAAACCAGAGTCTCGATGTTGGCATTCTCCTTGTTGATAGTCTGGTAGAAAGTATCAACGACGCTGACTTGCTGCGTGACTTGCTGCACGCTCAACGTAATTGCCATCGAGAGCGTGTTCCCCACATCCACCTTGACATTGTCCTGAACACGGTTGCCGAAACCCTGGGCTTCAACCGTCACGCGATAAAGGCCAACCGGCAGATTGGTAACGATAAAATAACCATCTGCATTTGTGGTTGTCGTTCGACGCACAGCCAATTGTGAACTCTCGACGGTCACGGACGCATTCGGGACTACAGACTTGTTCTCGTCAGTCACCGTTCCCGATATCGCTGCATTGATCTGTTGGGCGCGAGCCATGCTCGGCGCCAGCAGGCAAATCGTCACTGCGATAAGAAGCAGACCGCCGAAGCGCGTTCTCCTTTCAGGGTTCATCCGCTGGTCTCGCGCGCTTAGCGAGCGCGCGGCTTGTTCGTTTGATTGTGTCATGGCAAATCTCCTCAAGTTCAGGTTGATTGGTTATGGACTTCTCGCACTTCCTTACAGCGCGGATTTTCTCTTGGCGTCTTTCGTCTTTCTTTCCTTTGCGGCTTGGGCGTGAAACAGTTCGCGCAAAGACGCAAAGAACTAAAAGACGTAAGGCGCAGAAAACACGATCGGTTATGTTATCGCTAACATATCCATGTGAGATAAGGGCCCTAACCCCAACTAAGAACGTTAGCGTGACTTATCTCGGTGATTCTTTAACGGCCGCTGTTGTCGCAAAAACAAGTTAAGACTTGATGCGATCAGATTTAGTCGATTCGCGTACGACTAACTGACAGTCAAATACTTGCTCAGCACGAGGCCGATCGTGCCCATCTTCAATTCGGCGCAATAGAAACTCGGCAGCGACGCGGCCTTGCTCGCGCGTTGGCTGTCGGACCGTGGTCAGAGGCGGCGACGTGTGCGAAGCCAGCGGTATGTCATCGTAACCGACAACGCCCACGTCGCGCGGAACACTAAGCCCCGCCTGCTGGATCGCGTTCAGCGCACCCACAGCCGTGAAGTCGTTGCGCGCGAAGATAGCCGTCGGCCGCTTTTTCATACTCAATAGTTTCGTCATCCCGTCGTGCCCCATCTCCTCAGTCGAGTATCCGGGCATCTGATCGTTTCCGTCACGATTGCCCACAATCAGCTTCTCGTCTATGAGTAAACCATGTTCGTTCAACGCCTCCAAGTAGCCTTGAAAGCGTCTGAGGCCGACGCTTTTTGTTAAGGAAACCCCGATAAAACCGATCCGTCTGTGGCCCAGCTTAATCAGGTGGGTTGTCGCCTCATAACCGCCCTTTAGGTTGTCCGCCGTCACCAGGTCGGCATGCGGATGCCGAAAGTCTCTGCCAATCAAAGAAACGGGAATACCGGCATCGATCAATTCCTGAAGGCGTTCGTTGCCGAGCCTGGAAGCGCGCGTAGCGACTATGACCCCATCGACTCGATGATCGGCCAACGAATCAAATGCCTGCACATCTTCCTTGGCGCTATGCTCGCTGATGCAGATAAAGAGAGTGTAGCCACGCTGCTCGAGAATTTCGCGTACCCCGCGGCTTAGCTCGGCGGCAAAAGGATTGGCAATGTCGCCCAGCACCAGCCCGATTGTTTCTGTCCGTTGGCGCTTCAGTCCGCGCGCCAGACCATTCCGGCGATAGTTCATCTCGCGCGCGACGCGCCGTACTCGCTCGCGGGTTGCCGCGTTAACGTAACCGCTCTCATTAATCACGCGCGAAACGGTCATGGGAGTGACCCCTGCCGCGGCGGCTATGTGGGCGAGTGTAACTGGCTTTCCGGGTTGCTTCTTCATATTAACAATCAATATGTTAACGTTAACAGACTGCTTTATACTCGCATTACCAAATTCATGTCAACCGGTTTTTTGGTTTTTCTTTGGCTCTTGTCTCTTGTGATGATTAGATCGGCGATCTGGCAGTAAGCGCACCTTCGGCGCGCGAAGCTCAGTCCAGCAGTATTTGTTAGTGTCCAGCCGAAACTTCTAATGCGCGCGAGAGCAACAGGGTCTCTATGACGAGGTGAGAAAATCCTCGCGGATTGGCGAGAAAACATCGATCAGGACTACTTCTTCATCGAGCATCGTCGCGCCGTGCCAGGTGCCGGAAGGAAAGTGGAGCACGTCGCCGGCCTTCACGATCCTTTGTTCATCGCCTATCGTGAACAGGACGCGCCCTTTTTGAATCAGCGTCATTTGTTCGTGCGGATGATCGTGCGCGGGCGTGACCAGGTTTGGCGCGAAGCGGAAGCGGCAGATCATCACGTTCTTGCCGACGATCATTTGGCGTTGAATGCCTTCCTGGACTTGTTCTACCGGAATGGAATCCCAGTCGGTCTGTAACGGTTCGAGTTTCTGTTCAGTAGTTGGCATTGTTGATGATTCCTTGTGGTCAATTGCGGAGTTAAGGGAAGTCGCCTCTTCATCGCGCCTTTAGCGGCCGGTCGCTAGCGCTCCCGGTACTGTAATGCGCCGGCCAACCTTCATGATTAAGCGCCAGTGCAGATTGTGATTCGGCGTCAAGCGCAAGTCAGGTGATTCATGAATTATTTAACGCAAAGAGCGCAAAGGTTTTCGCAAAGGCCCGCGGAGAAATACTTTTTACTTTGCGTCCCTTTGCGATAACCTTCGCGTCCTTTGCGTTGAAGATCTTCATCTGCCCATCCACCCGCCATCAACAACCAGCACATGCCCATTCACGTAATCACTGGCGGCCGAGCAAAGAAAGACCGCAGCGCCCGCGAGATCCGATGGCTCGCCCCAACGTCCGGCGGGAATCCGTTCGAGTATCTGACGGTTGCGCGTTTCGTCTTCCTGTAGTGCGCGAGTGTTCTCAGTGCGCATGTAGCCGGGCGCGATTGCGTTAACATTAACGCCCTTCCCGGCCCACTCGTTCGCGAGCGCTTTCGTTAGTTGCGCCACGCCGCCTTTTGCGGCCGCGTACGCCGGTACCGTTACGCCACCCTGAAACGAAAGCAGCGAAGCGATGTTGAGAATCTTTCCCCGTCCGCGCTCGATCATGTGTCGTCCCGCAAGTTGCGAAAGACGGAATACGCTGTTGAGGTTCACTTCGATTACCTCCGCCCAATCTTTCTCCGGGTAAACGATTGCCTGAGAACGGTGAATCGTGCCGGCATTGTTGATGAGAATATCGACTTGACCGAAGTGAGCAATCGTTGCCTCAACTAGATTACGCGGTGTTTCGCGATCAGTGAGATCGCCGGTGACCGGAAATGCCTCTCGACCATTGCGAGCGACAGCTTCGCACGTTGCGTCGGGCGCGTGCGTGTTGCCGTGACAGGCCACATTCGCGCCGGCTTCCGCGAGAGCGATTGCAATCGTCTGTCCCAGTCCGGTTGAAGCGCCGGTTACGAGAGCAACTTTGCCGTCGAGTCTGAATGCGTCGAGGATCACGTCGCTGCTTCCACATCAATCTTGGCCGGTTCGAGTCGTGGCACGAGTAGATGCATGATGAGTAGTGCAAGGAGGTAAACCGAACCGCAGACGATGAAGACCGGCACGTAATTGCTGTTGGTCCACAGCAAAACATATCCAGTGGTGGCCGAAAATAACATGCCTCCGACCGCGCCCGCCATCCCGCCAATTCCGACCACTGACCCGACTGCGCGGCGTGGAAACATGTCGGAAGCGAATGTGAAAATATTAGCCGAAAATCCCTGATGGGCCGCCGTCGCCAGACTAATCAGTCCTACCGCCACCCACATGTGAGTAGCGAGTGAGGCGAAAACCACCGGCACCACGCATATGGCGCAGACCAGCATCGCGGTCTTTCGCCCGGCGTTGATTGTCCAGCCGCGTTTGATGAGTCTGCTGGATAACCATCCGCCTCCGATACTGCCAATGTCGGCGACTAGATAAACAACGATGACCGGCAGACTTAGTTTGGCCAAAGTGATGTGATAATTCTTGTCCAGGAATTTTGCTAGCCAGAAGAGATAAAACCACCAGACAGGATCGGTCATGAATTTGCCGATCGCAAACGCCCAGGTCTGCCGGTGTGGAAGTAGACGTGTCCAGGGAACTCTCGTCGTCGGTTCGGGTGGATCACTCTTGATATGGGCCAACTCTTCTGGAGAGACTCGCGGATGTTCTTCCGGCCTGCGGTAGACCGGCAACCAAAGAATCAGCCAAAGGAAGCCAACCGCGCCGGTGGCGATGAATGCCGCTTGCCAGCCATAGTGAAACACGATCCAGGGCACAGTCAGGGGAACGATGATCGGTCCGAGATTTGAACCGGCGTTAAAAATGCCGGTCGCCAACGCGCGCTCCTTTTTCGGAAACCACTCTGCCACTGTCTTGATCGCAGCCGGAAAGTTTCCGCCTTCACCCAGACCTAGCGCAAAGCGCGCCACTCCAAAACCAAATGCCGAGCGCGCCAAGGCGTGACCCATTGCGGCCAGACTCCAAATGACGATGGCCAGGGAGAATCCCTTGCGCGTGCCCAGCCGGTCCATTATGCGACCGATCACCAGCAGACTAATCGCGTAGGCTGCCTGAAACGATGTAACGATGAAACCGTATTGGGCTTCGTTCCAGCCGATCGCCCGCTGTAAATCAGGAGCCAGAAAACCAAGCACCTGACGATCGACGTAATTAATCGTCGTGGCGAAGAACAGCAGCCCGCAGATTACCCAGCGATACCGGCCGATATGCCCGCTAACAGTTTCTAACGCGGCAACTGCAGCCCCGGTGGCGCTCGATCCGGCGACCGACGGCGGCGCGACCTGGCTCAGTGATTTCGGCAGCGCTACTTCTGTTTCGGCGGCAACGATTTCTTCCTTCATGATTTCGGGCTCGGATATTCGGAATGCTACGGTAGTCTCCCGATTTGAAATTCTCTGCGCCCCTCTCCGATCTCGGCGTCTCAGCGGTGAGAGCGTTTTGAATATGATTCCCCGCAAAGGCGCAGGTCGCGAAGAATACACAGAGAAAAACTGAACTAGGACACTACCAATGCTACTTGCGACTGGCTTCCAGCCCGCTTCCGGCTTGATCAAATCCTGGCTGAACTGTGACCACTCCGAACTGCCGGTCTTCGACTTCGCGATGCGCGGCCATCATCCAGACAAAATTAATTGGATGGCCAGGCACTGAGACGTTCGGATGAAAGCCCTTCGGCATAATCACTGCATCGCCGTCGCGCACCACGCCGACAAACTCGGGCTCCTCCGGATTCGTATAAACGAACTGCACGCCGAACGCGGGAGGCGGCATGTCGTAGTAAACGTACAACTCTTCGAGTATCGCCGCGTGTTCGTGGGGCGGCCAACTGGTCCAATGTCCCGGCTCGGACGTGGTGAAGCCCGCGAGAATGCGTCCTGCTTCGACGTTCTTGCCTAGCGTGATGTTGACTGTGCGAGTCGTCGCCGGCCCGCCCGTCTTGAACTTCAGTGAGCTGTCCTTCTCGACGTCGGCATAACGCACGACCTGAAGCGGATATTTCTTTTCCACTTCCGCGGAACATTCAACCAGGTCAACGGCGCTCTCGGTTGCGATCTCTACTTCTGTATCGCGCGGCAGATATATGGAATCATAGCGTTCGATCCTGTTCGTTTGGCCAGCTGCCTTGATTGTGCAGTCACCAGACATACAGATTAGACCAGTCTCGAGGGCGCCGGTTGAAAACGCGACGCTGGGCGTCTCTGGGTCCAGAATGATCCGGCCATAAACCAGATGCTTCATCAAACTATTCTCAGGTGTAATCGAGATGTGCCTGCCTTTTCGAGCGTTAGTATGCCGAAAGATCATACGTTCCTTTGCCTCTTTCATTTGAGCGCTCATGTCTTATCCCTTCCTTCCGATCCAAAGTAAGCCGCTTACGCGTCTCGCTCCAGCGTCACATAATCCGCGCGTTCGGCCTTTTGTTCAGAGTTGGGACAATATATGTCCCGCTAATTCTTTGTCAAGACGGATTGCGTTTTTGGTTGGCGTTGCGGGTTTATTGAGCGGGTCGCAACACAATCTTCGCATTCCGATTTCCCAGTTTCAGCACAATAGGATTATTGACTTGAATTGGATGTTCTTCGCCGTCGATGCTGATGACAAAATTGATGGGAGCGGATTTTTCAGTAACCGCCTCGGACGGAGGCGGCGCGGTCTCAATAGGCTTTGTGCCTTCCGCTGTGCGTGACAGGAGGTTGGTCGCGAGGATGCGCCAACTTGCCGGCGAGCAATGCAGACGCAAGCCGGGAGTATCGACTTCCGCTGATTCGTTCGGCGCGAGCGCGTCGAGCTTGAACAGTCCCTCACCGCAACGCACCGCGCTCGAATCATAGAATGTCGCCCAGCCACTGACATATGTGTAGAAGTTTGCGCCGATATTCTTCACGACGATTCGGACATTGGTGACGGGCGAGTCTTCGGAACCATTAAGCACGGTGGTCAAAAGACGGGCTTCGATCGCCGCGGCGCCTTTAGCATCGGACGCAGTCGCAGCTTCGTTCAATGCCACGCGTGGCTCAGTCGGTTGTTGTGCGGTGATGACAACTGCGCACGATAAAAGCAGTGCGATCCCATGTAACATTTTCCGGAACCTCATGTCAGTCTCTCCTCATGAAAGTCGCTTTTAGTGATTTCGGTTTAGAGTGGCAAAGATCACAGACTAAAGTCTTTGCTACTGCTTGGCTCAGATTCGCTTCAGCGCGCGTTGCGCCAGGGCTTTCGACTTCTTCAGTTTCGCATTTGCATCGCGTGGGCCGCCGACACTTTAAGTAAGCTGTCCTCGACATCCGGCACTCCGCTGGTCCAACTTCGATTCTTCACTCCTGGCGAGATTTCAACCGCGCCAATGGGTCGCCTGAGAACGCATTAAGCCGATACGGACAGACGCGATTGCGTCCGCTACGCTTCGCTTGGTAGAGCGCTGAATCTGCCATCTCCACGAGTTGAATCGGATCGCGCGCATCGTCCGGAAACGAAGCAACTCCGATACTGATCGTAATGTGATGAGTGCGCGGTTCTTCGCCACTTCCGCGACGGACAGCTGAAAACTCATGGTTCTCGATTGAAGATCGCACGCGTTCGGCAGCAACTAAACCCTGTGCGTAGTCCGCGTCCAGCAGAAAGGCTGCGAATTCTTCACCGCCAAAGCGCGCGCCAACATCACCGGCGCGCAGGGATTGTTTGATGACTGCGCCAACTTCTTCCAATGTTTCACTGCCGACCAGATGGCCGTAGGTGTCGTTCACTTCTTTAAAAAAATCTATGTCCATCATCTGGACACAGAAAGGCATCGATTCGGCCTCGGCGCGCGCCGCCTCGCGGCGCAACTCAGAGAAGAATGATTTGCCGGTGAGCAATCCGGTCAGCTCGTCGTGGACCAGAAGGCGGTGAATCTGCTGCTGAAACTCGCGATCGATTTCATCGAGCATTTCAAAGCGAATCAACTGATCGCCGACTTCGAACTTGTCGCCATCCGCCAGGAAAGCCTGAGTGATAGGACGGCCGTTGAGAAGGGTGCCGTTGGTCGAGCCGAGATCGGTAAGACTATAGCGCGCTTCGCCGGTTGCTTCGTCGCTTTCCGTGGTGATGCGCGCATGCAAGCGCGACGCGCGGACATCGTTGATGCGCACATCGGCATCAAGCGCGCGACCAAGTGTGACCTCGTTGCGCTCCAGCGGAATCGGCACCGCGAGCAATTCGCCGCGGAGGAAAACCAGAGCGGGCCGTCGTTCACCGGAACCTTGATACTGGCCGGAAAACGTGTCGAGCTCGTTTGATTCTTTGCTTAGCGAAGTGTCTTCAGATTCGTTTGGCATTTAACTTTTTGCGCCGGGTTGGTGTCAGAAGCCCAACCGTCAGGGAGGGCTCTTATCTGGAAGCGCCCCTGCTCACGCGCGGGCTCTGACACTCTATCTACGTTGCGTATCTTATCGCGCGCTCGAATTCGCGGCAATAGCTCAGGCAGAAACCCGACCGTTCGGAAGGGTGGTTCCGAGTGATACGGGTATTTGTTTCCGGCGCACCCTCCCTAACGGTCGGGTTTCTGACCCGGCGCTTGTCGGATACTTCAGCCAGCCAATATAATTGCTTTGGACAAGAACCACCAGACAGTTTTGAGAAATCGATGCGAGCGTTCGGTTTGTTAAAGGCTGGACTCATAAGCCAGAGGGGCTTTAGATGGCGAGTATTTTAGAGGAACAATCACAGGAGAACTGCTGCTCTGAATTGTTGCGTCAGCTTTCGGTTGAGCGTGTGGCGGTAGCGAATCTGCCGACCGAGTGGGGTGACTTCAGGATTGCGGGTTATCGCTCTCTCAACAGCGACGAAGAGTTTGTCACGCTCTTCAAAGGTGACATGAGACGCGAGATTCCGACTTTGGTGCGCATCCATTCGCAATGCCTGACGGGAGACGTGTTTGGATCCACGAAATGCGATTGCGGAGCGCAGCTTTACCGCACGATGGAGATGATCGAAGCAGAAGGCCGCGGAGCGATCGTCTACCAACAACAGGAAGGCCGCGGCATCGGAATCCTCAACAAGATTCGCGCCTACGCCTTGCAGGACGAGGGCGCCGACACCGTCGAGGCCAACGAGCGGCTGGATCTTCCTATTGATTCAAGAGACTATCGGCAGTGCGCCGAGGTCCTTTTCGATCTCGGCTTATGCAAGGTGCGCGTGATTTCAAACAACCCCGGAAAGTTGCGCGCCCTGGAAGAAGCTGGACTTGAAATTGTGGAGCGCGTTTCGATCGAAGTCGCACCCAGTAAATCCGCCGCGAAGTACTTACAGACAAAGAAAGAAAAGTTGGGCCACCTGCTGACGTTTCAAGACCTGAGCCGATAACGTTTGTTGAGCAAACAATTTCTGAAGATGAACTCGGGCCAGATCTCCAACGAATCGACGGGCGGAAAGTTTCGGAATCTCCAACAACTCAAGGCTTCTTTTCTGCTGCTAAAGCCTTCTTGATCTTTTCAACGAGTCCACGTGTCGGTGCCGCAAACTCACCGTTCGGATCCAGCCGCAGATATTCCTCAAATTCCTTTAACGCGTCCTCCGCCCGACGCACCTTAAAATAGAGATTACCCTTCAACAAGTGAGCTGCGGCCAAATTAGGATCAAGCTCCAAGGCCTGCTTCACCTCCTGATAAGCTTTCTCCAGCGGCGGCCGCCACTGTGCCTCGTCTTTTAGTCCCGCCGTTTGATCCCAATAAACGCGCGCTAATGTGAAATGCGCTTGCGCCGAACGCGTTTCGATTGCTAACCCCGATTGCAAGTTCTTTTCAGCTTCTGAGTATTTCTTTTGACGCCGATAAACTTCACCAAGTGCGAAATATGCGTTGAATGCTTTCGGATCGATTTCTATGGCTGTTTTGAGCACCGGCTCAGCTTTGTCCCACCGCTGCAAATCCATGTAAGCCGCGCCTAATCGCAGTTGCGCTTCCAGAAAATGTGGATATATCGCAATAGCTTTTTCGAGATGGCGGACGCCCTCTTCGAGATCCTCTTTTTTTCCGCTTGCAAGCAGAGTACTAGCCTGATCAAATTCGTTTTTAGCCGGAATAGGAATGTTTGCCTCTGTAACCCCCGCGCTTACATTAGTCGGCGCTCTTGATCTGTCGGCTTTTAGTTGAACCTGCACATTTGCGCTGGGAGAGGTGAGGAGCTCCACGGTCTGCTTTTCTTCAATGAAGCCCGCAACTCGGACCGTAACCGTGTATTGCGAAGGCGCCAAATTAGAAAACCGAAACCTCCCGCTACGGTCAGTGAATTCTTGTCCCACATGACCACTGTTAAATGAGTCGCAGCTTACCAGAACATTAAAAGCCGGCTGGCCTCCTTCAGCATAACGAACTTGGCCGCTTATCTGACCGGCCAGAGTGGTTCCTGGGTTGCGGCTTTCCTGCGCGATCACAGAAAATGATGCCAGCAGTATCAGACTCAGGTTTAAGAAGATGCGAAATTGCATTTCCGTATTTCTCCTTATCAGAACCAGAAAAGTTATTTGCCGAAGTGATCGATGCAGCACTCTCCGCCGACGAATGCCGAACAGGAGGTCTATCCCAAGGCTAGTGTTTAGCAAGCGCTTGTTTAAGGCGTTGCACAGCCTCTCTTGCTTGTTCGGAAAACTCACCGTTCGGCTCGAGTCGTAGGTATTCTTCGAATTCAACCAGCGCATTATCGGGCTGCCGTGCCCGCAACCAAATGTTTCCCGCCAGCAAATGACCTTGTGCAAGTTTGAGATCCAACTGCAATGCGGTCCCGACCTGAGGTCCAGCTTTCGTAATATCACCCATTTCGTAATAAAGCCGCCCCAGCGTTAAGTGCCCACGAACGGAATTAGGATCGAGTTTGATACCGGCCAGCAACTCATTCTCAGACTCGGAATACTTTTTTCGGCCAAGGTATAACTCGCCTAATGCAAAGTGGGCGGCAGTCGTCTTGGGTTCAAGGGCCAATACCTGCCGTAACGTCGTCTCAGCTTTATCCCAATGTTGCTGATCCATGTAAGCCGTACCCAGCAATAGCAGCGCCGCTAAGTATTTGGGATAGATCTTCACGGCGTTCTCCAAATGCATTATCCCCTCGTCGGGATTCTTGGCTTGCAAGATTGCATCGCGCCCTCTCTCAAATTCCGCGAGGGCCTTGCTGGGAACGTTTGCGTCAACAACGCCGGTCCTCTTTGTCGGCGACGAATCAGAAACCCGCGTATCCGATACTAATTGCAGTTGTAGGTAATCAGTAAGCTGGGTTCGAAGATCGACCTGCTGCTGTACCTCTTTAAAACCCGCTACTCTGACCGAAACGATGTAAAGGTCTGAAGCCAGACCCGTGAAGGTAAACCTGCCATTGCGATCGGTAGTAAATTCTCCGGCGATACCTCCGCCGAAACTCTCGAGTCGCACGAGAACAAGCTCTGCGGGACGGCCACCCTGCGCATACCGAACTTGGCCGTTTATCTGGAGCGGAATAGAGGCTGGGTGTGGAGTTCTCTGGGCTTGAGTGTTACTACAGAGAAACAAAAAAGGAACGATGGCGACGAAGTGAAACAACCTGCGCGACATCTTCTTACTCCTTGAGTTTTTTGTGCCCGTAAATTGATCTGCAACCGGACAAGAATCTTAGCCTGGCGTAACTTGAAAAGAAAACGGGGAGGGAAGAGTGGTCTTCCCTCCCCGTTGAAGGATTCGTTACCGAATCGAAATTAGAATTCAAATCTGAGACCGAGTCTCAGGTTGAAAGGAAGATAAAACGACCGAGGCTTCAGGAAATCCGGGTTTGGCGGATTCTCACCCGCGACGAAGTCGAGGGCTTTGAAATCGTCCACGCGTCGGACCCTCTGACTATTGAAGATGTTGAAGAAGTCAGCGATGAACTTCAACTTCGTCTTCTCAGTGATGCCCCAGGAATAATCCGAGTGCACGTCAAAGCGAGCGTAGCTCGGCGTGCGACCTAAGGCGCCACGCCCACCAACAGGAACCTCGCCGGCATTCAAGTACACAGGATGCGGGTTGAGGCTGTTGATCGGAAGCCCGGTCTCGAAGTGCGTGTTGAGACCGAGGTTAAGGCCGTTCAGCGCGCGGTAGCCACGGTCCTTGCTGAAGCTGTAGCTGCCGAACACGTTGACGATGTGCCGACGATCACTGTTGAGTGGTCCTACCGCGAACTGATCGCCCAGCAGGTTTAGATCTCCCGCGGTAAAGTCAAAGAGCGAACTGATTCCGGGATCGGTCTGACCGTTGTCGTTACGCAGGTGGCCTTCAAAGTTTCCTCGCAGGCTGGCAATACGCCAGTTGAAGAAGCCCTGCCAGCCGTTTGCGAACCTGCGATTTAACTCAATCTCCAGCGCCTTGTAGTTGCGCACCGCGTCCGGAAAACCATCCGCCTTTCCATCCGGAGTAACAAAAGTGTCTCCGGTGGCCGCATTAATGCCGGTTTGAGCAAAGCACACCGTCGAGGCGCCGCCATTATCGTAGTAGTAATTGGGCTGAGGGCCGACACCGACAACGCCGCTCGGACTTGAGGCGCAGCCGCTCGGAGTGTTCGTAATTAAGCCGGCCGCGTTGAACGTCGGCGTAAACCTGAACGGCACCAGATTCGTGAAAGCGTCCAGCTTCTTGCTGACGTTGGCAATGGCATACACCTGATTAATGCTACCGTTGCAATTGGGCCAATCACACGACAGGGCTGCCTCGGGCGAGAGGATGGCCGCGTCTTCAATGATGCGTTTAGCCTTGCGATTTATGTATCGTACCGAGAGGGTGAAGTTCTTTGGTAATTGTTGCTCAAAGCCGAACGTGTGCTCATCGGTGAAACCCAGCTTGGTTCCAGGCGCGAACGGATTGGATGGATCTTGCGCTGAAATAGTCGCGGCTCCGGGTAATTGATGTGCCGCATCAATGATCGGATTAACCGTACCGAACGAGTTGATGACGGCAATGCGCTGCCCGGCTGCATTAGTCGTGAAGTCGGGAATAAACAAGCTACCGGTCCAGTCTTTCTCGGACGACAGCGAGCGTTCAGCCAAGTCGAGTGGGAGGTATTCGAAGAACCTGCCGAAGTTATAGAAGGCCTTTGTCTTTCCGCGACCTAGTGGATCGACCGTCACGCCAAGGCGAGGGGCCCACTGATCCGTAAGCGAATAATGCACACGGGTGCCAGTCCCACCAGGACTGCCTACCATTTTTTCTTGCTCCCAGCGCATACCGAACAGGCCAGTGACGTACTTATTGAAGCGCCAAGTGTCCTGAGCGTAAGCAGCGTGGTAATTCGAGTAAGTGGTGAAAGAGGGTGTTCCAAACTCCGCACGGATCACCTGAAGGCGGATTGGTACGTTGGCCGTTGTACCATTAGCCAATCGCACGGGGAACAATGGAAGAGTGTTGGGTACGGGTACGCCACCGATGGTAACGGTAGAACTCGTCCGGTAACGTATTCGGAACTGAACGTTCGTAGTTTGACCTGAGGCAACACCATTTCCATTTCCCGGCGGAACGGTCCACTTCGGTCCGCTGCGGTCACGAGTTCCATCGTAGGCGCCACGCTGGAAAGTGTAACCGATAGACGCCGTGTGTTGGCCCCACAAAGAGTGAGTCTT
>QHXG01000029.1 GCA_003222845.1 Acidobacteriota bacterium
TTAGCCTGATCAGATTGGCGCCGATCCGTTATCTGGTTGAAGTTGTCAAACCCGGTTTCATTGAAGCGGGACCTGCCGAAACCCAGCGAAGCGCTGAACGTCAGAGTTGGCGACCAGTTGCCGTTATATCTGAGAGCAATGTTGCGGGTTCCGAAGCTAAGGATGCTATCAGCCGTGGTGTTGTCGATGTTCAGACTCCGGAAAGACGACTTATTCGTCTTCGACGGATCGCCAAAGATCGAAAAAGCCAGCGTGTTGTCTTG
>QHXG01000661.1 GCA_003222845.1 Acidobacteriota bacterium
CCGCCCGATCAGCATTGAAAATTTGTGATTAGGATTTCGCATGATTACGTTACTTTCGATGAAGATCTCGGAATCCATCGGCCGACTGTTTGCAAATACTTCTCGTACGACTCGCCAAACTTTCGTCTCAACGCCGGCTCCTCGTAACCCATGACGAACAGATTAGCCAGGATGAAGAAAATTCCCGCCTCGATTAGAACTGGAACGGACAGAAAGAAGATCGCTTCGCCTATTAATATGGTCACGACTGCGACGTACATGGGATTGCGAACATATCGATAAAGCCCGCGAACCACCAGATGCCTGGGTGGATCAATTGGCGAAATTGTCCCGCGACCGGCAGCAAAGAAATCCCAAATGCACCAGAGCAATCCGGCGGCGCCGATTGCCATCAGTGGAAGACCGGCATAACGAAGTGGCTGATTCCGTGAAAAGGCCGCGCCTCTTGATGAAATAAGCCAATAGGGTATTAGCACCGCGACGGTCCCCGGTTGCAGAAAAGTAAAGAAGATGCTGCGCAGTAAGAGCATTTTCAACGATGGAATTAAAAATGAGAGTCGAGTAGAGCGTGTTTAGAGTTCAAGCTTTAGCTTGCGCTTGCGCAGACAGCAACCTAAAGGTTGAACTCTAAACACTTGTACCTGAACTCTCACTTTCAATTGCACCCAGAATGGAATTAATCACGCCGGCTCTTGCGACCGTAACCAAGTTCCGCGCCGCCGGAAATGATGTGGTCAACGCCAGTCGTAAAAGTTGCTTCAGACGCAATGAAGAGACAGAGCTTGCCAACTTCTTCGATCGTTCCCATGCGGCCGAGCAACTGCGCCGCCTCGCCTTCCGCGCGGCAGTGATCAGGATCCGGCGCGGCATCGATTGCTTGCTGCCACAGCGGCGTGTAGATATTGCCGGGCGAAACGGAATTCACGCGCACTCCGTGCTCAGCTTCATCAATCGCCAACGCTTTGGTGAACGCCGTGATCGCGCCTTTGGTAGCAACGTACGTGGTGGCGTGCAATTGTCCCATCGCGCCGACCAGACTCGACATGTTGATGATGTTGCCTTGTGTCCGACGCAAGTGTGGAAGCGCGAACTTGCAAGCAGCAAAGATGCTGATCAGATTCAGATCCAGCAAGTCGCGAAAATCATCTATCGAAAAATCGTCGATCGGTTTGTGTGGCGGGTGCCAGCCGGCATTATTAATTAAACAATCAATCCGGCCAAAGCGCGCGACCGCTTCGTCGATCAGATGCTGAATTTCTTCGACCCTGGAAACATCGCATTTGAAAAATTGCGCCTCTCCTGGACCACTTGCATTGACTTCCACCGCCAGACGCTCGCCATCGCGATCGTTTCGTGCACAAAAGACGACCTTCGCTCCGGCAGCAACGAAAGCGCGCACGCAGCCTTCGCCGATTCCATGACTGCCTCCGGTGATGATGACGACTTTGTCGGTGTAGACCACGATTAAGTCCTTATAGCCAGAGCCCCCAGAAAAAAGTGTCATTAAGAGTGAGAGTCGAGCACCGGTGTTTAGACTTCAAGCTTCGGCTTGCGGCTTTCGCGGACAGCAACCTAAAGGTTGAACTCTGAACATTCGGATTTGAGTCTCTCACTTCTAATTACACCCGTTAACAAACGAAGGAATCCAAATCGGTTGACAGCCGCGGCAACAACAAATAGAATCCGGTGCTCGTTACCGGTAACGATGAAGCTTGGCTCGTCACTTTACAACTTTGCTCGACGAGAGAGCAAGAGTTCGCGCTCGCCTTATCGAACGTGGCGTTCGCCACTCTGAGACAAGTTTAGAAAATCCGAGGACCTTTTTGCGCTAATGAGAAATCAATTGAAAACAGTCTTGGCAGTCCTGCTCGTGGCCGTGGCGGCAGTTGTATTCACAAAGGGTTACAGGCAAAAGGCGGAAGGTGACACGATGCCGCGAGTATTTCTGCTTGACGCAAAGCAGGTGCAGTTAACTCGACGGCGGATTCGTGACAGCGACAAGAGTCTCACCGCCGCCTGGGATAGATTGCAGCGCGACGCGCAGAAGGCGCTTTCGGAAGGCCCATTCTCGATCGTCAACAAGTCGGTGACGCCGCCGAGTGGAGATAAGCACGATTACATGACCCAGGCGCCGTACTTCTGGCCCGATCCGAAATCTCCAAATGGCTTGCCCTACATTCGTCGTGATGGCGAGCGCAATCCTGAAATAAATCGGATTACGGACCATCACAGTCTCGATCAGTTGGAGTCTTCCGTTGAGACGTTGGCGCTCGCTTACTACTTCAAAGGCGACGAGGCTTACGCCGCGAAAGCAGTACAGTTGCTGCGGGCTTTCTTTCTCGACGCGGCCACGCGGATGAATCCGAATCTTCAATACGCGCAGTTCATTCCGGGAGTGAACACGGGGCGCGGTATCGGTCTGATCGAAACGCGAGGATTGACGCATGTCGTCGACGCGATCGGATTGCTGGCAGAATCGAAGTCGCTGACTGATGCCGATCAGCGTGGTTTGCAGGACTGGTTTGGCAAGTTCCTGCAATGGATGCAGGAAAGCAAGAACGGCCGAGAGGAAGCGGCTGCGAAGAACAATCATGGAACTTATTACGATGTGCAGGTGGTTTCGTATGCGCTGTTTCTGAGGAAAAGGGATTTGGCG
>QHXG01000662.1 GCA_003222845.1 Acidobacteriota bacterium
GCAAGAATAATTCTCATAAATCTCGCTAGCGAATTATCTCGATTACTCCAACCCGATGACCCGAAGGTTTGATGATCGTGGCTTTCGTCGTACCCAAATCCTCAGCGGTCAGCAGCAAGCCAAAATCGTCGAATGAAGTTTCCGATTTGATCTCGGCTTCGTTGCGTCCTTTGACGTTCACAATCTCGCCCAACCTCTGATACTGATTGTCAGGCGAGACGGCCCAAAGAATGTAAGCCGTACCTTTTGGCGCTTGCTTCAGATCGTGAAAGTGCATGCGAACTTCAGTCGCTCGGCCATGCTTGTGCGGCTGGATGAAGAGGTTGGCGCGCGCGCCTTCCATCGCGCCGCTGAAGTTGATTTTCAACTTGGTATCATCTCCGCGTTTGAATGTCGGGATACCAAGCATGGGCACCGTGTAGTCGGAGGTCACCGCGACTGTCTCTGTTGGTACTACCGCAGCGACTTGCTCGCCCACTGCGCTCGTAATCGGAATTACCGTCAGGCCAGTCGGCACCTCGCTGCGAAAGAATATTTTCGTGTTTGCGTCGTAGGCAGTCAGCGCGGCTTCGGGTGACGCCACCAGCATGAACTGTGTTAATGGCGTGGTGGTGGTAAAGGTGCCGATGCCGCTATTCACCTCGACCTGTCCCAAGAGCACGGGGGCCCCGGTCGGATCGATTGCATAGACATTCATCGAAGTTACGTCGGGTGGCAGGCTGGTTAGATTAAGTTTGATCGTGGCGCCGTTCGGATCGCGCAGGATTGTGGCCCTTCCGGTCGCGCCAGCCAAACCTACGGGATTCAAAGTGACCACCGTCTCTTTGCCGGTGGGATATTCAACGATCGTGTAAATCCCTTCGCTCGTCTGAACCGTTGTCGTCTTCGCTTTTTGCGCGACCGCCACGACGGTTAGTGAAACTAAGAGCATTGTTGCTCCCAAAACTGCAATCAAGCGTTTGCTCATAAATTCGTCCTCCTTCAAAACCATGGTTATTCCTGTCGGGATTCAAGAGGCTTTGCGCGTACGTACACGTACGTGGATCATACGGGAGCAACACGCGTGCCGGGTCGTTTGTTGGATTTATTATGAAATACGCAATGCTTTCCGCCGGCTCGTCATTTCTCCAGCGAAGGAAAGTCGTACACCACGGTAGGAGCTATGGTTGAAAGGAGTTCAGCGCTTGACGCGATAAGTAACTGCCAGGTAACCGCCCTTGAGAACTTTGCATTCGACCAATTCAAGATCGATCTGTTGCTTCATTTCGTGAAAGAGCGGAATGCCTGAGCCGAGCAGCACCGGATGAATGTTCAGGACGACTTCGTCAATAAGATCGGCTTCGAAAAGACTTTTGGCCAATTCGCCGCCGCCGAAGACCACAATGCCCTTGCCTTTTCTTCTTTTTAATTCCCTGACAAATTTCGCGGCGTCCTCCGTGACGATCTCGACGTTTCGGTCGGGCTTCTTCTTTGCAGCCAGCCTCTTTTTTAGCATCTCACGCTTTTTCTTCGAGCGCGAAAACACGTAATTCTTCGCGCCGGGATATGAAGTCTGGCCATAGGCAAGCATGCCGTCATAAGTTTTGCGGCCGATGAGAAGCGCATCTACGGTCTTCATGAATTTCGCGCTGATCTCGGCGACTTCGTCGCTCCAGTGAAGCCAGTCGAATCCGCCGTCTTTGCGCGCGATGTAGTTGTCGAGACTGCTGGCAAGACCGAGTGTTACTTTGCGCATTGCTGAGCGTCAATGTTTTCGCAGCACACAATTAGGCGACCGCTGAAGTTCCTGACGAGAGTCGTTGAACCTGCCGGCGATAACTGCTGGCCCTGACTTATAGTCTTATTACTCGACTTACACTTCACCTGTCCGAGCCTAATCCACCCATAGTTTTCGCGGCCCAAGCTGTAGCGCAGATCCGTAACCAAATACCAGGTCGCGTTGCCTTTCTCGTCAGTTTCCGTTGCATAAATCATTAGCCTAGTGCCGGGTTCTGGTGTGGAGCTCACCTTCGATTCCGTGGATGGCTGCTCGTAGATCTTAGCGTTCGCTCCGGCTTCAACGATATCGAATTTACTAGCGGGATAATAGGGCTTATCCAGGCGCGTGAAACTGACGTCTTCATCCTTGTGCGTGTCCGGGTTATTCCAATACCCGCGCAGGCCCATGCCGTCTTCGGTCATCCAGAGTTTTACATCGACTTCGCCAGTCGCGTAGGTGTAAGCGGTCGGATGTTTATTGTCCGTTCTCCAGCGACAGACATGAATGGTGCCCTCGATCCTTCTCTGCACAGCGGTCCCCTCGAAATCAATGGGTGACGGAACCGGTTTCCCTTTTTCGTCGGGGTTTGGGCAATTGTGTGTCTCTGAGTACGTCGCGACGACCGTATTGTTGGGCCGATAGGTTATGTCCACTTCCTTGCCCGTTTGATCGTCCTTCCAATGCCCGGAGATAAGTGGGATATCTTTCTTGGTTCGACAGTCTTGAGTATTCTGCGACAAGGTTTTCGTTGACAATGAAGTCACAATTGAGAGCAGGACAAGAATTTCGGCAAATCTCTTGGCAAGCATGGCAAACCTCCATCTAAAAGGGTGAAACACAGACACGATTTCAAGCGCTAGCGAAGGACGCAACCGTTTCGCTTCGCAGAAGCGAGATGTTTATACCATAGGTTAGCGGTTAGCTTGAGTTTTCCCAAGTTCCTTGGGGAACGCAACTGGAAATAGTCGAAAGGGAAACCCGTGGCTACTTTTTTTGTAGTAGTGGCGGTATCCTTCTGCCTTGCGCGGATTCTTCAATTAGCTGCTCGAGTCGTTTGAGTCGCGTCTCTTCCTTCTTCGCGCTGACGATCCACCAGTTAATGGTTTTTCGATACGAAGGTGGCTGGGCTTGAAAGAATTCCCACGCCTTTCGGTTTCGTTTGAGCTTTCCCAAATACGGTTCGACAAGTTCAGGGCTCCTCTGTTCGTAAGAGTAGAATGCCGGATCGATTCTCTTTCCTTGCTCCGTATGCCTTCAAGCCTGCGGGCTGCATCCGCCCTTCCTTGATCAGCCTTTCCGCGTTGCGAATGTTCACGGCGCTCCAAATGCTGCCGGGTTTCCGCGGCGAAAAGCGAATCATGTAGCTGTCTTCATCGATGTTCTTCCGTAGGCCGTCGATCCAACCAAAGCACAACGCTTCGTCAACCGATTCCGGCCAGGTGATGCTCGGCTTGCCGGAGTCCTTTTTGTAGAAGCCAACCCAAAGTTCTTTAGTCTTTGCGTGATTAGCGGTGAGCCATTCCCGAAAGTCGCTAGGGGTTTTGAAAAATTTGGGATTCATTCAGGCGTCAGTTGGGACTCGATTTCCGAATGGAGATGAAATACTCAGTTTTCACGCGACGACCTTCAAAGCCTGATTATCCAACGCGATCAGTTGTTCGGCGCGCAAGGCAAGCTCTGCCTAGGTACTCCCATCGTCATCACAGAATTCAACTTCAAAAACATCAGGTGCCAGAATCTCGACGACAGTTCCAACTTCACCACGCTTAAGCTTGCGCTCAGGCAGATCATCGACCAACGCAACTGTATCGAGTAGTTTGATTTTCTTCTTTGGCATTTAGACTGAGGAATACACTAAAAAAACGCACGCGCCTTCGCTCCGTTAGGAGCGAGATGTTTATAGCACTGAGTTGCTCTAAATCAACCATTAGCTCCTTTAGGAGCGAAATATGAAGAACGACTCATTCCATGAACTGGAAAACATATTTCTCTTCAAACGGAATCTCAAACTTCTTCAACCATGTCAGATATTCATCTTTGAACGATCGGCGGCGATGATGCTGCTCTTGATTTTGAATGTAGCGAATAATCGTGTCGAGCTGTGAATGTCCATACGAAAAGGCGCCATAGCCTTCTTGCCAGCTAAACCTCCCTCGAACCCACTTCTTCTTGTTGATGAAATTCGAGGAATCGGCTTTGATGTCACGGACCAAGTCAGCCAATGCCATGGCTGGCTTAAGCCCAATTAGAATGTGGACGTGGTCAGACATTCCGTTAATTGAAATCAATTTCTGGCCATTGTTCCTCACGATTCCTGTTATGTATTTGTAGATTTCTTCTTTGAACTCGGGACGAATTAAGCACCGTCTGCCGTCAACTGCAAAAACAGTCTGAATGTAGATTTGCGAGAAG
>QHXG01000663.1 GCA_003222845.1 Acidobacteriota bacterium
GCGCACGACGCAATGCGCCACTCTTATCTGAAGACGAATCGGCGCTCTTTGCGACCATCAATCAAAGGCTGTCGGAAGCGGACCGCCAGCGCCTAGCCCATCTCAGCGAGCGTCGACATCGAGAAGAACTGACATCCACAGAACATTGTGAATTGCTAGAGCTGCAACAGCGGCTCGAGGAGTTGCACACCAGCCGCATGAAAGCTCTGGCCCAGCTTGCGCAGTTGCGCGGCGTAACACTCGCGAACCTGATGATACAACTCGGCATTCAGTTCCCGGATCATGCCTGAAAAGTATGTGCCTGCGGAATTGCACCGCCAGGTTGTCGCCCGGGCGAAAGGTGTCTGCGAGTACTGCCGCAGCCAAGCGCGCTTTTCACCTCAGCCATTCTCTGTCGAACACATCATTCCTCAGTCTGTCGGTGGCGAAACTGTCATGGACAACTTGGCCCTATCGTGCCAGGGCTGCAATGGGCATAAGTACACAAAACAGCAGGCGACGGATCCAATTACCGGCCTCGTCGTGCCGCTTTTTCATCCGCGTCAGCACCGCTGGAACGAACATTTTGCGTGGAGCGCAGACGCGACCCTGATCGTCGGTTTAACTCCGACAGGCCGGGCAACGGTTGACGCCTTACATCTCAACCGGATTGAACTGGCAAACCTACGCGAAGTCCTGTACGACGCGCAGGAGCACCCGCCTGCTGAGCCTAACGTCTAAGATTCCACGCTCGCGCGAAGTGGTAAGGACGAAGAGCGAAGGTGGATCGACTTACGAATCTCATGAGCTAAGAACAAATTACCAAGGATCGGGATCCCGAATAACATCGACCACTCGTCCGTTGCTAACCCTGTTATAGCCATGAAAGAATAGCCGCCGACACCAAGGAAGACGTATGCACAAAGAAAAAGTGACTAAGTATTGCTGGGTTTTAGGCGTGCTCATTTTGCTGAGCGCAACTCTTCAGAATGCGCGAAGCCAACAAGCCAGAGATGATCCTAAGCCTCGGCTCTATGTAGTAGCGACTTCGCATCTCGACTCGCAGTGGAATTGGACGGTGCAGGACACGATTCGCGAGTTTGTGCCTAACACCTTTTTCGAAAACTTCAAACGCTTCGAAAAGTATCCTTCCTACACTTTCAACTACGAAGGCGCCATCCACTACATGTGGTTCAAGGAGTATTACCCGGAGGCTTGGCCTACTGTGCAGAAGTACGTTGCCGACGGACGTTGGAGACTTGCGGGCTCGTGGATCAATGCGGTGGACGTGAACGTGCCATCGGCGGAATCGTTGATGAGGCAGGCGCTGTACGGCAAGCGTTTCTTTCGTCAGGAGTTTGGCAAAGTGAGTCAGGATGTATACCTGCCCGATTGTTTCGGCTTCGGATTCGCTTTGCCCTCCATCGCCGTGCATAGTGGCCTCTCACAATTCTCCACCCAAAAGCTAACCTGGGGATCGTCGTACGGAATTCCATTTCCAATTGGCCGTTGGAAAGGCTCGGATGGAAATACCGTAGTCGCGGCACTCAATCCCGGCGACTATGTGACGAAGATCCGCAGCGATATCTCAGTCGATCCGAAGTGGGCCAGTGAACGTCTCACGTCCGTTGGTAATGGCCGGCAGATCGGATTTCGTTACTTCGGCACCGGCGATATTGGCGGCGCGCCGGACGAAGAGTCGGTCGAGTGGCTGGAAAAATCAATCGCCAACAAAACGGGAAACGTAGCGGTGCGCAACACTTCTTCAGATCAGCTCGCGCGCGATCTGATGCCGGAAGAGAAGGCGGCCTTGCCTGAATATGAAGGCGAACTGACGATGAAGACGCATGGTGTCGGCTGCTACACATCGCAGGCAGCAATGAAGCGCTTCAATCGCGAAAACGAGTTGCTCGCCGATGCGGCTGAGCGGGCCGGAGTGGCGGCGGAGTTGTTTGCCGGCCGCGACTATCCCGTCGACCGTTTGCGTGAAGCTTGGATTCGCGTGTTGTGGCATCAGTTTCATGACGATTTGACTGGCACATGCATCCCTCAGGCATATCAGTTTTCCTGGAACGACGAACTGGTTTCGGCAAATCAGTTCGCAGGCGTGCTCACGAGCTCGACTTCAGCTATAGCCGAAAATCTGGACACGCGCGCCCAGGGAATTCCGCTGGTGGTTTACAATCCGCTGTCAATGGCTTGGCGTGATCCGGTTGAAGCCACAGTTGAATTCAAAGCTCCGGCGCCCGCGGCGATTCGGGTGGTAGATCGAGTGACCGGACGCGCCGCCCTCGCCCAGGTTCTCGAGAGGATCGGAAACAGAGCGCGCATTCTGTTCCTGGCCGACATGCCATCGGTCGGCTTCAAGGTTTTCGAGGTGTTGCCAGGCGCAACGCGCCAAGCCGCGCGTTCAGCGTTGAGTGTTACAAGTGATTCGCTGGCGAATACTCGCTACCAGGTGAAGATCGATTCGAATGGCGATCTAGCGTCGATCTTCGACAAGGAAGCCGCACACGAACTGTTAAAGGCTCCCGCGCGGCTGGAGCTGCGAGACGATCCGTCGCCTGATAAACCTGCCTGGAGAATTCTTTGGGACACCGTGAAGTCGCCGCCGCGCGAATTCGTCACCGCGCCCACAATTAGAGTGGTCGAGCGCGGACCTGTACGCGTGGCCATTGAAATTACGCGCGCCGCGGCCGGCTCGACTTTTGTGCAGCGCGTAAGGTTGACGGATGGCGGCGATCGCGTCGAGGTTGAGAACCTGATTGATTGGAAGTCGCCGAATAGTTTGCTCAAGGCATCGTTTCCCTTTACGGCATCGAACCCGAAGGCTACTTACGATTTGGGCCTCGGTACTATCCAACGTGGCAACAATACTCCCGATCATTACGAAGTGCCGGCCCAAAAGTGGGCGGACGTGACCGACACTGGCGGCGAGTTTGGCGCGGCGATTCTTAACGACAGCAAGTA
>QHXG01000030.1 GCA_003222845.1 Acidobacteriota bacterium
ATGCGAGGCTTCGGTTTGATTGAGTGCGAGATGCTCCGGTTTAGATTGCTGAGCGAAGGTAGGATAGCTAAAGCCTAGGAACGCAACAGTCACGAGAAGAGCTGAGCATAGTTTGCGCACGGGTGCTTCGGATCGGTCTAAGATTTCCCAGTCTTGGTCACGCGCCGGTATTCGAGAATCGCTTCGAGTTCCAGCAGCGCAGCAAGCTCTCGGTCATAGTCGTTTTCTAAATCAACTCGATGCTTTCTAAGGCTGTGTTGAGTTTCGTCCAGCTTCATAATTCTCTGTTCAGCAGTTAATCGCAAGTTGCTGACAGTGATCGACAAATCAATTCCAAAGTCACGAGCGCGCGCTGCAGCCGTGCCGGGCTTGGGCTCGATCAACCAGCGTTCTTGTTCGGTATATTCGACCTTGTCCATGTCCACAGTCTAACAGAATTCGGAAACTGAGATAAGCGTCATAAGCTTCGGGCTTGGCGAGCATAGTTCAAGCCTTTAGCTTGTGCCTTCGAGGACGGCAAACTAAAGTTTGAACTCTGAACACCTGATGCCGGACATTCGCAAACATCGTGGCGCGCATCCTGAAGATCGAAAGCTTTTTGCCGACGATCAATTGCCGGCGCTGCGCACGGCTGTCAGAGAGTTATCCTGGCTGTTGAGTCGCGATTACTCGATTAAGGGCGCGCTCAAGCTGGTAGGCGATCGGTACGCGCTGACGGATCGGCAACGGCTCGCGGTTTCGCGCGCGGCCTGTTCGGATCAGAGCAAAGAACATCGCGCGGCGACGCATCTTCCGGTCGACGCGATGGCCGGCAAAGAAATAATTATCGATGGCTTCAACCTGATCATCACAATCGAAGCGGCTTTGAGTGGCGGAATATTGATTCACGGTCGCGATGGGTGCATACGCGATCTTTCCAGTGTGCATGGTTCTTATCGATCAGTGAACGAAACCGATCAGGCGATCAGTTTAATTGGAACGGCGCTCGAAGACTTGCGGCCTAAATCTGTAGCCTGGTTATTGGATCGCCCGATCTCGAACAGCGGCCGGCTGGCAAAACGTATTCGGGATCTGGCGACGGAAACCGCCTGGAACTGGACCGTGGAAGTCCTCTTTAATCCCGACGCTGAAATCATAGCCTCGGGTCACCTGGTTGTTTCTTCTGATTCGCACGTTCTGGACGAAACGGACCGTTGGATTAACCTCACACGCAATTTGCTGGACCATCGGCTGAAAAAGTTTTGGTTGATTGATCTGCGCGGCTAAGGTAGATTTGTTCTTGGCCTCACGATGATCATGAAATTCTCGATAATCATTCCAGCCTACAACGAAGAGAGATACCTGCCGCGACTACTGGAGTCGATTGACATCGCCCGATCGAATTACTCCGGTGGCCGCGATACCGTCGAAGTTATCGTCGCCGACAACTGCTCGACCGATCGCACCGCCGAGGTCGCGGCACATCATGGCGCTCGCGTTGTTCCGGTCGCAAAGCGGCGTATAGCTGCCGCGCGTAATGGCGGCGCGCGCGCAGCCGCTGGAGAGATTCTCTGTTTCATCGACGCCGACTCCGCCGTTCATCCGCAGACGTTCGATGCGATCGACCGAACGATGACCAGCGGTCGTTACGTCTGGGGTGTCACGGGGGCCGTATTGGAGCGAAAGTCCTTCGCTTTGTTGATTACGTACTTTCTGATGATGCCGATGGTTCTACTAACCGGACTGGACATCGGCCTGTCATTTTGCCGGCGCGAAGATTTTGAAGCAGTCGGCGGCTACGATGAAAGCCGGCTGTACGCCGAGGATGTGATCTTACCGCTGGCGTTGCGTCGTCTCGGTCGAACGCGAGGACAACGAATCACCCGACTGACACAAGTGAAGGCGCTGGGCTGCACGCGCAAGTTCGATCAGTTCGGCGACTGGCATTATTTCTGGATGCTGGGACACGCAATGAAAAGCCTGATCACTTCGAACTGGCACGATGAGAAACTCGCGGATCGTTACTGGTACAACCCAGGCCGCTAGACATCAAGCGACTACAGACGTCACTCGGCTAAGCGTAGGCATCTGATCCCATGTCTTACCTTCTAGCGCTCTTCCGAACTTCTTTTTCCTGACACCGCCCCACTGCTTGAAGAAGAAAGGGACATTGACCTCCAAGCATTGATTGCGAATCGAGATAACCCAGTCCGAATCCATGGGACGAGCTCCTGGGCCGGACTCCCCACCAACAATAACCCAATCAATTCCGTCCAGACGCAGATTCTCCAAAGGACCAAGAAGCGGTTCAAGCGAAAGGAATTTGATAGCAGCGCTGGTTTCGCGCAAGTGGTCAATTCGATAGGTGTACGATTCGTTCTCTACACTAACCCCCATCCAAATGTTATCAGCCCAAGGCAATTCGTCACTTAAATTGGCCAATCGATCAGCGCGCTTTGTCAGAATCTGGAACCGGTGCCAGTTTGCTCGTCGCATCACGTCAAACGCTCGGAGGATGAATTCACGCGGGACGCTTGCATGAAACATATCACTCATTGAGTTTACGAAAATTGTTTGCGGCTTCTTCCATTTTAGTGGCAGTTCTAAGGCCTTCTCATGAAGCGTCAGAGCAAAACCATTCACATAATTAGCTTGGCCCATTAATTGAAGGCGCAGCGCCATTCGTTCAGCATAGCAGTGCTTACATCCAGGACTTATCTTTGTACAACCCGTGAGTGGATTCCAGGTTGACTCGGTCCATTCAATTGGAGATTTCATCGCCATAGCGAATCATCGTTTCAGAATATCCTGCGCGATCTTGATCGCCGTTGTCGAACCCCTTGGGTTCGCCGCTGCGAAGCATAGCAAGTAAAGCGGAGAGTTGCGGGAATTCAAGAGGGGCGGTGGGTTCTGTGCAACTCCGGCGAATACGGTCTTTAATCGCTTCACAAAGTATTCACCGATGAGATCGAAATCAGCCAGCTTGACGGTGTGAGTCTGTTCACTGCCAAAAATATTTGTAAATTTGCGCGTTCTGTAAAAGGCGTCATACCAATCGGAAGAACCAAACATTTCATTTAACGTGTTCCTCCACGCCAAGCTAATTTGCCCATTTCGCTTGAGAAGTCTATTGACCGCACTGAGCGGAAACAAGATCCAGAGATCAATCGCCTTGGTACCGGCAATCGCAGCAATCGTGTTCCATCTAACTTGCATTCCAAAAGGATCAAGAAAAAGAACTGCTCGGTTCTTAGTCCAGCGATGATGTAAGCACAAATCCTGAAGGTACGAGTTAGCATCTGCATGGACCAGGATAATATCGTCCCGAAGGTCGCTGAACTCAAATTTCAACTTCTCCAGTTCCACGAGCCTACTCGTGTCGCGCTCAATAAAAATGTATTTTGTGAAGCGAGGACGAACCTGAAGGGCTATGCGAGCTGAGCCATCCAGGAACGCTTGTGAATCCTGCTCGAAAACCTCAGGGAAAATCTTCGCCAACGGCTTCTCATGCTGCTCAAGTGTGCGATAGCCAGTCCCCGCGAACGCGTCGATATAGGCAAACCGAAATTTCTGTTTGTTCATTATGGTCGAATATGCGGCGAGATATTTCCGTACGCGCTCGAGCTTTTCCGCTGTCCAGTTACCACCAAAGATTTGAGAAACGCGTTCCATGAAATTCAAAAATCTAAGCAATCTAGAAGACAATCTTAACAGAGTCCTCACCGAACATCATCGAATATCTGCGAACGGCCGATCATTTCTCTTCCACTTTTGCCTATCTCACAGTAGAATCTCGCTCGCTCCAACTAAACCTCGAGAAGGTTTGTAGCGAAGACCGGATCGTCGCTGCGTCGAGAAGTGGCCGAAAAAACTTTTCGTCAAACCAAATCTATCGACTCGGACATTCACGAGAGGCTTTGGCGCGCGCGCCGCTTTATCGACGACTACTACGATTTGCCTTTGAACCTTTCGGAGATCTCGATTTGAACCTTTCGGAGATCTCGAGACAAGCGTGTCTTTCGCGCTATCATTTTCTGCGTCTCTTTCGAGAGACTTTTCAAACCACGCCGCACCAGTATTTGATACAGCGGCGAATTGCCAAAGCCAAAGAGCTGCTGCGCTCGAAGCCAGTGCGCGTCACGGACGTGTGCTTTGAAGTCGGGTTTCAAAGTCTCGGATCGTTCAGTTCGCTTTTCCGCAGGTGCGTGGGGGACGCGCCGGCCAAATACCGCAAGCGCGAAAGGGACTCGTTGCGAAAAGTGCCGGGGTGCTTCATTCAGATGTTTGAGCTCGGACCAGGAACCAGACCTGGCCTCAAGACTTAGCCGAAATCGTTTCCCTTCTCCCTTTGGGAGAAGGGCCAGGGATGAGGGACGTAGCTTGCGGGCCGCGATACCAGGCCCGCACGCCGACCCTCTCCCAATGGGAGAGGGAGGACAAATATACATTCAGCAATTTTCGAGAAGCAGCTTTCCGGCAAACTCTCTTATCCTCCTTTCCAAACCGAAAGGAGAGACTGAAACTATGATCACAAAAATGTCGCACGTGTTGATATGGGTGAAGGACCAGCAGGAGGCGCTCGAGTTCTATCGGGACAAACTGGGATTCCAAGTCGATACGGACGCCAAGATTGGCGAAGACTATCGGTGGCTCACAATGAGAATCAAAGACCAACCCGGCTTTGAAATCATTTTGATGGAGCCCAAAGCGGGAATGATGCTGGATGAGGAATCGGCAGCGCAATTGCGGTCCCTGATAGACAAGGGCGTGCTTGGCGGCGGTGTCTTTGATGCGGATGACATCTACAAAACGTACGATGAACTGAAGGCGCGCGGTGTAGCATTCAAAGGCCCGCCAAGCGTGCAGGACTGGGGCACTGCCACCGTAATGATGGACAACTCAGGTAACTGGTTCAGTTTGTCGCAGCATCAGGAAGAACCTGCGGGCTAAAATTAACTAATCCGATCTCTCTTAAGGAGGACCTTGTGATGGGCAAGCAACTTGTGCTGGGCTCGGTTCTGGGCGCGATCGTACTGTTTGTCTGGAGCGCAATCGCCTGGATGTTAATTCCCTGGCCCGGCGAGCCGCTGCGCATGTTCACAAATGAAGACGCGGTTGCTCAAGCGATTAAGGCAAACGCACCGCGTTCCGGTAACTATCTGCTGCCGAACGAACCCAAGCGAACGCCGGGAATGGCTAACGACCAATACCAAAAGATGGAACAGGAAGCGGCGGATCGAATGTCCCGTGGACCCGTGATCTTTGCTGCGGTGCGTCTTGAGCCGTTCGGTTCGATGGTGAAACCTCTCGTGATCGGCTTTATCACTCAGCTCATCGCGGCGCTACTCGCGACTCTTTTGCTATTGCAAACTAGCGCGCTTTCGTATGCCGGGCGGGTTGTCTTTCTAACTGTCATCGGCGTGATCATCTTCGTGGGCGGTCATCTGGACGAATGGAACTGGTGGAGTTTTAGCAACGCCTACATTGCCATGCAAGCGGGCGCGATCGTGATCGGATGGCTGCTGGCATCGTTTGTAATGGCCGCGGTAGTGCGTGGGAAAGTAGCGACCGTATGATTTGCTGATCGGAGATTCAAGCAATGCCTAAAACCGCAACTAAAAAGAAATCGATCTACGGCGTCCATCCCGGCGTTTTGATGACGCAAAAATGGATCGCCGAGCTGAAACAAAAAACCGGCCGCACTCTCGAGGAGTGGCTGAGGTTCATAAAGAAAGAAGGCCCGCCAACCGAACAGACGCGCCGCGATTGGCTAAAGAGCGAACATCGGCTCGGCACAAACACAGCGTGGTGGCTGGCCGAACGTTCCGTCGGCAAAGGCGAAGAGGCCGCTGACTCAGATGCTTATCTGAAGGCCGCGGAGAACTATGTTGAGGAAATGTTCTCAGGCAAGAAAGCACATCTGCGACCGCTTTATGACGCGCTGCTGAAACTGGGCCTGAGCATTGGCCAAGACGTGAAAGCGTGTCCATGCCAAACGATCGTTCCGTTATATCGCCATCACGTCTTCGCGCAAATCAAGCCGACGACGCAGACGCGCATCGATTTCGGCCTCGCATTGGGAGATACAAAGAAAACGCCGAAGCGTCTAATCAACACCGGCGGCTATGAAAAGAAAGATCGCATCACGCATCGTTTCGAGATTAGTTCGCTGAACGATATCGATGATGAAGTAAAGCGCTGGTTGAGAGTCGCTTACGACCGGGACGCTTAGTAGGCCGCCGAAAACTCCCTCTCCCTTTGGGAGAGGGCTGGGATGAGGAATTGAAGCTAAGCCACAATAACAAATAAATATGAATATTTGGGTTTACTCTCACGTAAGCCCTCACCCTGACCCTCTCCCAAAGGGAGAGGGAAGTCTTTCAGGAGCCTACTTAGATGATTCTCAAGGCAAAAAACGCAATCGTCACCGGCGGTACGAAAGGCATTGGCCGCGCGATCGCCGAAGCCCTGCGACGTGAAAGTGTCTCCATCTGCATCGCTGCCAGACATCAGAGCGAGATTGACGAGACCATCAAAGAGCTCAATCAAGGCGATGAAGGCCGGGCAATCGGTTTCGTCTGCGACGTGCGAGACTACGACCAAGTTAGAGCGCTGGTCGATTACACGGTCAAAGAACTCGGCGGGCTCGACATTCTGGTCAACAACGCCGGAATCGGCACTTTCCAAAAGGTCGAGGACACTACACCGGAGGATTTTCGTGCGGTGCTGGAGACGAATGTATTTGGCGTCTTCTACTGTTGCCATGAAGCGATCCCGCGTATGAAGATGGGCGGCGGCGGTTACATCATCAACATCTCTTCGCTGGCCGGAGTGAATGCGCATCCGCAGATGGCCGCTTACAATGCCTCGAAGTTTGGACTCAACGGCTTTAGCGAAGCCTTGATGCAGGAAGTGCGTCACGACAACATCAAGGTCAGCTACATTATGCCCGGATCGGTGAACACAGAATTTGGCGGCGATTCTCCCAGCGACGAAAAGACCTGGCAACTTACGCCGCGTGACATCGCCCGCGTCGTGATCGATCTGCTGCACCATGACGATCACTCCCTGCCTAGTCGGGTCGAGATTCGTCCGAGCAAACCGCCGAAGAAGTAAAGCAGTCTCAGTTCTGCCATCGGAATACTTAGCACTGCTCGGGGCAGGATAATCATCGGCCAACACTTGTCACTCAGCACACGATCTCCTATTCTCTTGCGCGACTTCGAATAACACTCTCAAAGGAGCAACCTCAAAATGATCATCTCGGTGATCAATCACACCAGCGGCAGAGTTTCCGACGAGGAGTTTCAGCGGTCCATTCGCGCGGTCAATCGACAGATCGCGGAAGACTTCGCGCCCTATTGGGGCTTGAGCGCCGAGCTGAGACTCGAAGGCCGCAGCGAGAAAAAGCCGAGCACGCACACGCTGGCAGATATGCGCGGCGACGCCGTCATGTACGTCTGGGACAAAGTCGATGTGGATGACGCGCTTGGTTATCATGACAAGAACGATCGAGGCATTCCCTTCGGCTTCGTTTTTCTGGATCTATCAGTCGAGCTTGAGGAACCGTGGACAGTTACGCTTTCGCATGAGGCGCTGGAGCTGATCGGCGATCCCGAAACCAACCTGTTTGTCGCCGGTCCACATCCGAAGGATCGCCGCCGCCAAGTCTTCCATTGGTATGAGATGTGTGATGCCGTGCAGGACGAGAATTACGAGATTGACGCCGTCAAAGTCTCGAACTTTCTGCTGCCACTCTATTTCACTTCCGGCGACGAGCGCGGTGGGCGAAACGATTTTCTGGGCCGCAGTCATGACGGCAAAACTTTAACGTCGTTTGGCGTCAATTCCGGCGGTTACATAGGCTTCTACGATCCGAAAACGAAGAGAGGCGGATCGTTTTTCGCCGAGGGAGATAAGCGCGCCGAGCGTCGTTTGAAAGTGAAACAAAAAGCCAGGGGCGCGCGACGATCGGTGAGATATTCGAGACTGATCTAGAAGCAATGCGAGCAGTCGTCCAGCGCGTTACCCGCGCGTCAGTCACAGTTGATGGCGAGATTATCGGCGCAATCGGAAACGGTCTCGTCGTTCTGCTGGGAATTGCGCGCGATGATGCTGAGAAGGATGCGGAATATCTGGTCGAAAAGATCTTGGCGCTGCGTATTTTTGATGATGAATCGGGCCGCATGAATAGATCGGTGACAGATGTTTATGGCGGCGTGCTGATTGTTTCGCAGTTTACTTTGTATGGAGATGTGCGGCGTGGTTTGCGGCCATCGTGGATTAATGCCGCGCCGCCGGAGATTGCCGAGCCGCTTTACGAATACTTCGTCCAACAGGCCAGAACTTTGATCACTCAGGTGGCAACCGGCAGTTTTCGCGCTATGATGCAAGTTGAGTTAGTTAATGATGGACCGGTAACAATCTTGCTCGAGAGCAGGAAGTTGTTTTGATCTTGCCAGTATCAAAACGGCGAGCGGTAGCGACCGGATCCTCGACCGCATTTCAAACACGAACTTTTGGAGTCAGAGGTTGAGTGGCAGGGATCCGGTCGCTACCGCTCGCGGTTCTGACACTGAGCAAAGCCGCAAAGCAGGCACGGAGGACATTAGTTAGTGAGAACATCGACCACCAGACTCATAATTGTCGCAGTATTTTTAGTCTTCGCGCTCACAGCGTGTAATGAAACAAACCCAAATCCGAACAAGGCGGCGAACGCCGGAGAAAGTAACACAGGTAACGTGAAGACGGGCGTGAAGCCGCAGCCCGATTCACAGGTCGCCGTAATTGAAACCGGGGATTATGGGCGCATAGTGATCGAGCTGTATCCAAACATCGCGCCGCAAATGGTTGAACGGTTCAAGAAACTCATCAACGAACATTTCTATGACGGCACGGCGATCCATCGTATCGATCCGGAGCTCGGCATTATTCAGGGCGGTGATCCCCAAACGAAAGGGAGTAACACGGCAATGTGGGGCACAGGCAATTCGCCTTATCCGAACGTGCCGGCGGAATTCAGCGACATCCCTTACGAGCGTGGCACACTCGGCGCCGCGCGCACGAACGACATCAACACTGCCAACTGCCAGTGGTTCATCACGCTGAAAAAGCAGCCGGCGTTCGACAAGAAGTACACGGTCTTTGGCCGCGTGATCGACGGCATCAACAACGCCGACGTGATCATGCACGCACCCACCGAGCAAGGAACCGAAAGACCTTCAGACAAGGTTTTGATTAAGAGTGTGACCTTACAACCGCGGACGAATTTCCCGTAGGAGCGCCGCGTTGGAGCGCCCGCATCCCTGCGGGCGGTTCGCGCATCCTGCGCGCTCATTTCGAGGAAGCACACATATGACTAACTCCCTGGACCCGCGTTTCGGTTGGCACAGTCGCGGTTATCTTCCACACTTCGATGGTGGCGAGTTGGCTCAGTTCCTCACGTTTCGCTTACATGACGCACTGCCTCAATCCGTTCTCATCCGTTGGCGGGAAGAACTAAAACTCGCAAGGCCCGGAGAGGCCGAGGCGATCATGCGCCGTCGAGTAGAAGCTTATCTCGATCAAGGCCACGGCAGTTGTTACTTGAAAGACCCAAATGTGGCCGGGATGGTGCAAGATGCGTTGCTGTTTCATGATCAGAAGAAATACCGTCTGGCCGCTTGGGTCGTCATGCCAAATCACGTCCACACGCTCTGCACGCCGTGCATGGGACAAACTCTTCCGCGAATTATGCATTCGCTGAAATCGTTCACGTCGAACGAAGCGAATAAAATTTGGCAGGTCGGGACGCTTCTGGCAGAAAGAATATTTCGATCGGTACATAAGGAACGCGAGGCATTTCGTGAAGGTCGTGGCCTACATTGAAAATAATCCCGTCAAGGCACGTCTGTGCGAGAAACCGGAGGACTGGCCGTTTAGTAGTGCGTGGTTTCGAAAGAAGCAATAGATTCTAATTAAATGCGCATGCAGGATGCATGCGAACCGCCCGCAGGGATGCGGGCGCTCCGGCGGTGCTCCTACAACTTCGGAAACAAAATCGGCAGTGCGACTTCGGCTGTGTACATGCAACGGGCGTTGTGGCCGCATAGGGGAACGACCACTGCTTTATGCTGCGCTTTGTATTTCGCGTTCACATAAGCGGCAAAGGTTTGGCCGCGCGCCAGTCGCGTCGGACCTTGGGCCATCGCCGGGCACGACGAATCAAATCCCGCGAGAGGTAGAATATCAAGCTCACCTAATAAGTAAGTCGTTGGGCGCGCGGCGAGCTGCTGTTTTAGTTGGTCGTCGGTGATTTTTCCCGTATAGCCGATGCGGCTCTTCAAACCGTAAGGCCAATTATCGAAAGTCGTGCAATTGCGCGCGTCGCCAAATGCGCGCATTTCATTGTTCGCGCCTCCTGGGCGATCAGAATCAAGGTACGCATAACTCGAAGGATTCGCCACCACATAAGTTATCGGAACACCGAGCTTATCGTGGACCAGATTCGCCATCTCGTAGCGAGTGACATATTGGCCGCCAGCCGAATGGCCGGTGAGAACAATGGCCTTCAGATTGGGAAAAATCTCTTTGCGGGACAGATGGCGCAGTATCTCGTCCATAAAGTCATACGAAGTTAGTTCTTTATTGCTGATTGAAACTCCACCCGAGCGCCAACTATCGCCCGAGCAACTCCAATTGACTTCATTCGGAGCGAGCGTGTCGCGACAACCTGTGCCGCTGTTGGAAGCAAAGCGTGGCGCAATCACAATCGTGTCTTCAAACGCTCCGGCGAGGAAAGTCGCTGCCAGCGCGGTGCGAAAATAGTTGTCGGCATCGCGTCCCTGTCCGTGCACGACGATCAGCGCCCGCGTGACACGATCGTTCTTGGCGTCCAGTGAATAGGTGCGATAGACAAGTCCCTGCGCCTGACCGCCAAGCTTGACCCATTCAGTGCATTCGGCAGTTGCCTTTGTACAGGGCGCAGCGTAGGCGGGAGCGAAGGCGGCAAAGAAAACAAGCAGAAGAACGTTTGTGCGTATCATGGCGCGAGAGAATATAACCGGACTGTTGGTTGACGCAAGGGCGAAGGGAAAGGCAGGTTGCTAAAACCCTATCAGTCCGCTGAACAACGGAAAGAAAAGAGAAGCGATCCTAAAGCGATCCACTAAATCACAGGAAGGTCGCTGGAAAATTCACGAATTATTCTAGTGGTTATTTCGTGTGGTTTCGTGGATCGTTCCCTTGCCTTCGTTTTTCAGCACTCTGCTAAATCGTATCGTCGCGAGTCTTCGACTGTTCCTCTAGTTCATAACGATTGCGATCGCGGCGCTCAATCTTATCGAGAAAATCCAGCTCTTCGTTGTCTTCAAAACTGATGCCCACGGCGCGCGCATTCTCTTCGACCATGGATTGGTCAGGGGTGGGACTGTCTCCCGCGAATGTCTCCGATCCGCTCTCGTTCACGTCTTCCCAGGCCGCGTCGATGTCACCGCCGGCGTCTTGCGGTGAGGCTGCCGTATTATTGTGCAGACGTTGAGCCAACAATTCCGGGTCTTTCGGCGCGCGCGCGATCTCGTTTTCCATGAACTCTTCGATTTCGGGATCGGCTACGTGCTCGGGATTGTTGGCCAGGTAATTAAACGACTCGGGCATCTTCTTCGGCATGATGACTTCACCTCGTCAAGAGAGTGCTTCCACAAACGCGCTCAAGACAAGCGGCGCTTCGTGGATCACGTATATGAATCGCGAGAACTTTGCTAGACGGACTATAGCAAATGGGCCGCACAGCGGCAAAGGTAAACTTCACAGTGCCAAGAACCTGTAGGTGGTCCGTTCCGGATCTCCCTCTCCTTTGGGAGAGGGTTTACCGACAGATCATCGGCGCACAGTAGACTTCAGTCTGCGACAGCGAGATTCTGAACGCAAACTAAAGTCTACGCTACGCGGATGATGCGCTTGACGATTGCCAGGCGCGCTCTTAGACTTGAATTTGAATTAACCGTAAATGCCAAGCATTTCGTAAGAGGAGCCAAGGCTTCTCACCTCTTTGTGCGCGCAGGATGCGCGCGAACCGGCCGCAGGGATGCGGGCGCTCCATCGGAGTTTCATAATATGCCGCACAATCTCTTCAATTCGCTGCAATCGTTTTCACCTAATTCGGGACAGACCGGTCAGTTCCATTCGCTGCCACAACTTGAAAAGGAAGGCATCGGAAAGATTTCGCGACTGCCGGTCAGCATTCGCATTGTGCTTGAGTCGGTGCTACGCAATTTCGACGGCACGAAAATCACTGAAGATGACGTGCGCGGTCTTGCCAATTGGCAACCTAATGCTGAGCGCACCGAGGAGGTTCCTTTCGTAGTCGCGCGCGTGCTGCTTCAGGATTTCACCGGTGTGCCGCTGTTAGTCGATCTCGCGGCGATGCGATCCGCGGTCACGCGGCTTAATAAAAATCCCGGCATCATCGAACCGCTGGTCCCTGTCGATCTGGTCATCGATCACTCGGTGCAGGTTGATTTCTCGAGCAATCCTCAGGCATTCGAGCGAAACATGGAGATGGAATTTCGTCGCAATAACTCTCGCTATCAATTTCTAAAATGGGGGATGCAGGCGTTCGATGGTTTTCGCGTCATTCCGCCGGGCATCGGCATTTGTCATCAAGTCAATCTCGAGTACTTGGGCAAATCCGTCTGGGAAAAGAACGGTTTGTATTATCCGGATAGTCTGGTTGGCACCGACTCACATACAACCATGATCAATGGCCTCAGCATTGTTGGCTGGGGAGTTGGCGGTATCGAGGCGGAGGCCGCGATGTTGGGCCAACCGGTTTACTTTCTGACGCCTGATGTTGTCGGCGTGCACATGAGCGGCAAGTTGCGTGAAGGTGTGACCGCAACTGATCTGGTGCTTGCGGTCACCGAGATGCTGCGCAAAGCGAAGGTTGTCGGCAAGTTCGTAGAGTTTCATGGCGAAGGCGCGGCCTCGCTCGCCGTCACCGATCGCGCGACGATATCGAACATGTCGCCTGAGTATGGCGCTACCATGGGTTACTTTCCGCCGGATGAAGAGACGTGTTTGTACTTAAAGGCGACCGGTAGAACGGACGAACAAATCGACGCGGTGCGAAACTATTTCAAAGCGCAAGGCATGTTCGGCATTCCGCGCCAGGGCGAATGCGACTACAGCACGGTGCTTGAACTCGATCTCGGGACCATTGTGCCCAGCGTAGCCGGTCCGAAGCGGCCGCAGGATCGCATCGCCTTGCCGGAGTTGGAGAGAAAATTTAGAGAACTCCTGGAAAAGGATGTGAAGAGCGGTGGTTATGGCAAGGCCTTGAGCGAGATTGACCACCGATTCAAGACCACACTCGATACCTGCGACGGCAAAGGGCGCGTGGGTGGCGGATTGCAGAAATCAGAGACGGCGCTGATGGTTGCCCTCGCGGCGGCGGCGTTGAATACCAGCGCGTGGTCCGAAACCGAGATGATGAACAATCGGCCTACGCCGGATCGCGTCGAGCCAGGCGAACCAAGCCCTGAGGTTGAAGTCGAGTTGGGCCACGGCGATGTTTTGATTGCGGCGATCACTTCATGCACGAATACTTCGAATCCGAGCGTGATGCTCGCCGCGGGTTTGTTGGCTAAGAAAGCTGTCGAGCGCGGTTTGCAAATTCGCCCCACCGTCAAGCGCTCACTCGCGCCCGGCTCGCGCGTCGTCACCGAATATCTTGCGAAGACGGGCTTACAGACGTATCTCGATCAGCTTGGGTTCAATCTGGTCGGTTACGGCTGCACCACTTGCATCGGCAATAGCGGCCCGCTCGATCCCTGTATTGAAAAAGTTTTGAGCGAACACGATCTGATCGCCGCCAGTGTGCTCTCCGGCAATCGCAACTTCGAGGCGCGCGTGCATCAGAGCATCAAGGCAAATTTTCTGATGAGCCCACCGCTGGTAGTCGCCTTCGCGCTCGCGGGTCGCATCGATCGCGACTTGTCAAAAGAGGCTTTGGGCAAAGACCAGGATGGCCAGGATGTTTTCCTGCGTGACATCTGGCCCAGCACGGAAGAAATCGGCGCACTGATGCGCGAAGCCTTTGACGCGGAAACTTATCGGCAGCTTTACGGCAACTTCGCTGAACAGAATCCGATGTGGAACGAGATTCCAACCAGCACTGGTCTGGTTTACGAATGGGACGCGGAATCGACTTACATTCAGGAGCCGCCATTCTTCGAAGGGTTTGGCGCCGAAGTGGGCGAAATGGAAGACATTCACGACGCCCGACCGCTGGCCATCTTCGGCGATTCAGTCACGACCGATCACATCAGCCCCGCCGGTGCAATCAAAGCGACCTCGCCCGCGGGAATCTATTTGCAGGAACGCGGCGTAGCGATTGGCGATTTCAACAGCTACGGTTCGCGTCGCGGCAACCATCAAGTGATGATGCGCGGCACCTTTGCGAACGTGCGCATCAAGAACCTGATGGTGCCGGGAAAAGAAGGCGGTGTCACCGTCTATCAGCCTGATGGCGAAGAGATGAGCATCTACGACGCCGCGATGAAGTATCAGGAAGCGAAAGTGCCGCTCGTCGTCATCGCCGGCCAGGAATACGGCACCGGTTCGTCTCGCGATTGGGCCGCGAAAGGAACGCGTCTGCTTGGAGTGAAGGCCGTCATAGCCCAAAGCTTCGAACGCATACACCGCAGCAACCTCGTGGGCATGGGCGTGCTGCCTTGCCAGTTCAAAGAAGGCACTAATGCCGCTTCACTGAATCTCGAAGGCACAGAAACCGCTGAATCTCGAAGGCACAGAAACGTTCGACATCACTGGATTAGAAAACGTTGAAGTGCAACCTCGTCAGGATGTGACGCTCACGATTCATCGCGCCGACGGTTCAAATGAACAAGTACCTCTCACCCTACGCATCGACACGCCGATCGAAATCGATTACTACCTGCACGGCGGGATTTTGCCGTATGTGTTGAGGCAATTGTTGGCGGGGACTACGGGATTCTAAATATTCTTCGTCGCGTAGCGACGCATGACTTTAGGCAGGCCTTTCAAGACCTGCAAAGGAGATTAGAACAAATCATCGTCGCGTAGCGACGATTGAAATCAGAGATTCAAAGCTTGTGTCCCGTAACTTCAAGAAAGTATATTCGACACAGAACCAGC
>QHXG01000675.1 GCA_003222845.1 Acidobacteriota bacterium
GATTGTGTGCATGCTACAGCTCCGGGCGGCCAGTTCTGGCGGTACTGCATCGCGAACGGCAAACGACCGATTCGTGAAACACGTAAAATCAATCGTGCGAACGAAGCTTTCCTATATTCATTGTGCGTTTATCCAGTTTTCTGATCCCGTCAATTTAACGGACAGATCTGAAATGAAAATCCGCAAAGGGTTTCCGTCCGCTGTGCCGAGGTGGTCCGTCGAGATAAGAAGAGGTCCAGCTTTCTTGTAGCCCTCCCACGTTGCGACGACGGTGCTTGGCTTCTTAGGCCCGCCGCGGTGGTAGACGAATTGCTCGACGCGGTTATCTTTGCCGACGTAGAGGTCCCAGGTATCGCCGGGCGTGTAACCGCCTTCCGAGGGATACTTCACCGCGACCAACTCAGCCGAGCCGTTGCCAACGGGCAATTGTTTCGTGCCTTGATCGGTCACCGTGGCGCTCCGGTCCCAGTAAGCATGGAAGGGGAACAGAAGCCAATAGTTATCGTTGACGAAAGCCGGATCGACTTCGTTTTTTACGGTGTCGCGTTGGCTGCTGAGCTCGGACCGCAGATAAGAAACCTTGACCGGCTTGCCGTCTTTATCCTTCCCCTCGTAAGAGACCTTGTTGGTTTTGGGCTCCCAAACCCACGAATGGGAGAGATTCACCCCGGTGAACTGTGCGTTCCACGTATAACGAATTGCTTCAATTTGCCCGAACGAATCAAGGCCATAGGTCTTGGCAATCTGTTCGGCATTTGTCGTGGCGGTCTGTTCGGGGACGGCCGAACGTTTCTGCGAGCAAGAGTTTGCAGTAAAGATCAGCATCCCAAAGGCCAGGAAACGGATCGTCTTTGAACGGCCCAACGTTGTCATGGAGTCCTCCTCTGCTAAATGAAACGTAGAAACTGCTTGCTGATTTACACCGCCTCATGCTGCGAATAGTTTTAGGCGCGCTCTTTGTCAGCGTGTTTCTTGAGAGGCCGAGCGCGAATTGCCCTAGTTTGTCGTTTGCCTTCTTAGCTTGCGACATCATCACGGGAATGATCTTTTTACCAGAGCGGAATTCTCGGATATTTCCGGACCAGTTTGGCGTCGATGCCCCACTTTCGGCCAGCACCGCCAACCATTAAGCTGAAGGCGGCGATCATCGGTATTAGTAATTCCCAGATCCATGCCGTGCCCCATTCAGAGATCCATAGAGAAGTTAGAAATAGAAATGCTGCCAGCGCGACCGGCCGCGTCAGCAGTCCTATTAACAGCAGGACTCCAAAGCTAAACTCTGTGACTGCCTGCATCGGACCGGCAACAGTTGCGTGGCTCGCCGCCAAACTCATGATGTTTTTCCATAAGGCGGGAGCGTGACCATTCTCAATGTAGTAATTAATCAGGCCTGTGTATCCGTCTATCCCGTACAAACCCTTTCTCAGGTTTTCGAAGAATACGTAGAGAAACATCGCTCCCAAACCGATACGCATGATTGCCATCCCGGTCATCGCTGATCGGAAGCTATTCGGGCTGGGGTTATTCATTTTTGCATCCTTTCAAAAAGATCATAAACATCGCCGATCCGTCGATCATACAGTAGCAAGCAGCCGGCAGTCCTTTATTAAGCCTTCGAAGCTGCAGGCACCTCTATTGCTGAAGACGAATTCTGAGCCGGACACCAAGTCCGTCACCGTATTCGTAAGCAGCACTTCTCCCGCCGCCGCCCTATCTGCGACTCGCTTACTGATTTCTACAGCTGCACCGGCCGCATGGTCACCCATCATCTCGCACAGACCCGTATGCAATCCTGCTTTCGTTTCAATACCAAGCTCAAGGGCGGCGTCGCGGATCGCTCTCGCGCAGCGGATTGCTCTGATCGGACCATCAAACGTGGCGCAGAAATCATCGTCGTTTGATATCGCGACGCGCCCTTTGAACCATTCCGTTTCACGTTTGGCTAATGCCTGGAGTGACTTGGCGCCTGTGTGGCCATCGGCACCTTTGTTCGGCGGAAACGTTACGCTCAGAATGGTCGCGAGTACGCTGTCGACCTCTCGTGTCGTGTGAACGTTCGCGACAAAATTTTCCACTTCGTTGAGGATCGCATCCTGATCGCCGACGAACAGCAGGTGATCCTGGCCAGGCAGTTCAACGAGCTTCGCATTGGGGATGTGCGACGCGATGTATCGACCTTCTTCGATATTAGAGTCTCGATCTTCACTGCGATGCAGAATCAGGCTTGGAACTTTTATCGCGGGCAGCACGTGTCGCACATCGATTGAAGTATTCAACTGCGCTAGAGCGAGAGCTGCGCGCGGGCTGGCACTGCGTCTTTGATAGCTCGCCCACCAATTACGAAAGCGTTCGTCGTGCGCCATGCTCGGCGCTAAGTCTTCCACACCCAGCGGTCCGCCCCACTCGTGTTCGATAGCATCGTAGAATTTCTGCCTCTC
>QHXG01000676.1 GCA_003222845.1 Acidobacteriota bacterium
ATCTGAAAGATTAAAACGGCCTTCGAAATTTTCGATGTGTCAACTTCAATTGTCTGGTTTCCCAAGGTGGGCGGGAGCGTGAGCGTTAGGCGTGTTGGCATGTCTGAATTCTACATCGAGAGTCAACCGGCTCGAAGACTTTGTGAAGACTCTTGCGGATACCACAGTCGAGTGGACAGGTTCTCGTTGTAGCAGCCAACGTCAATCACCACGGTACCAGTGCATTTCAGAACTGAGAGTTGCCGTTCTCAGATACCACCGAACTTCCAGTCGTGGGGTGTTTCTAATTTCAAGCTAAAAACGGCGGAATCGCGTCGCTCTTTTCTTTCTTTCAATTCGGCCTCACGCGACGTGAGGACGAATTGAAAGAAAGAGTGGGATCCGAGAGGTCGGTTTGTAGGCTGAAACTTAAGTACCACCGATTGAAATCGGTGGTATATCCTTGGTCGCTCATTGGCCGCGCTCGAAGTCGATGACCTGCTTCGTATTGAGATCAATTTTTACAGTAAGATCGCCACCCAGCACCAGATGGCCCGGCTCGGGTACAACCTCAAAATATGCAGTACAGGCGTCGTCCGCCACGGAGAACGTGACTTTCATTCTTTCAAGTTGATACTTCAACTCACGTGCCTTATCCAAGGCAACCTCAAATGCTTTCACGAGATCGCGCTCCCGTGCTGGCCGCTCAAGAATTGCGCTCATGGTTCCGTTGGTAAATCCCGCAGGGATGCAATGTTTATAGAAACCCATCGCGCCTTTGAGTGTTAAAGCTCCAGAGGAGCGAAACCGATCTTCTCTCGCCCATAAATGGGCTCCCGTGGACAAAGGGCTCGACTCTCTTCTATAAACATCGCATCCCTACGGGATTCCCCTAAATCCTGCTAAGGATTTTTGGTGGCCCACAACTACTGGTCGGCCGCTACATTACTCTGCTGCTGCGTATAGCTGGAGATGGGCCCCATATCAACGCCAAAGACGCGAGGATTCTCGCCGACGATCGCGGCAGCGAAAAACTTGGGCACGTATTTAATGTTCTCATTCTTAAACTGAACACTCAAAATCTCAGCGTGCTCTACCAGCGTCCAAAAGCTACGCTCGGGATCATTCGAAGTCTTCGCCGCCTCAAGTGCCTTCTTGAGATTCTCGTTTAGCCCGCCCTCACCTTCGTTATAACTCGCAATTGCGAACGGCACGCTGAGCGGTTGAGCCGGCCTGAGCGGGACGGTGCCGCCCGATGTTGGAATCAGCGGAGTTGTTTGGCCGAAGTCAGCGCCCGCCGGATCATTTTTGAGGGACAATGATAGTGCCGCGGATGCAACTGCTGCGGTTATGGTGATCTGCCTAATTCATCAAAGCTTTGAATGATCTGATGTTGCTGAGACAAAGATTGAATCTGATTTCCGGGCCTGATGCACAGAAGAGTTTGCATGCCGGCCGCTCTTGCCGCGTCGAGTTCGCCAACTACATCCGAGACAAAGAGAATCTCCTCCGCTCGCAGACCCAGCCCGGAGACGATCCTTCGATAACTCTCAACATTAGTCTTTGATCCGTTCGTCGTATCGAAGTAGTTATCAACGTAGCTTGTCAGATCGCCTGCCTCAGTGTGAGCAAACAAGAGCCTCTGCGCCAGGGCGCTGCCGGAGGAGAAGATACTGATCTTAAGACCAGCGTCATGCCAACGCTTCAGCGCCCGCGGAACATCTGCGAAGACTTGAGCTTTCAGTGTCCCATCCAGATAACCATCCTTCCAGATCTTTCCCTGCAACGATTTCAGACCCGTGGATTTGCGATCACGTTCAATCAGCCACCGGACGTATTCGGTGATTGAATCGATCTCAACTTCGGGTGGTCCATCGAGCCACGCCGGTGGCTCCAGGCCTTGCTTGATGTCGGCGCCATGCTCCTCGCGCAGCCTCGCAATGTCCGCCAGGGTCTCGGCTGAATCGAAATGTGCGGCCAGATATTTCCCAACCTGGGATCGGGCATAGGAAAAGAGTACTTCATGAACAAACGCGATGGGAGTAGTCGTGCCTTCGATATCGAGTAGGATGCCGCTGATGTTCGCGAGGCTTGAACTCATGATCTTGCGCGAGCGAAATCACAATTCGTTGCCGGCGTGGAGTGGAAAACCGGAGGCGCCGAAACATACCGGCTGAAAAATCTCCTCGGCACGACTGTCGGTGTAGTGTGGCGTCCAGCCAGCCATGTCCTGAAACAAACGGATAGCTCGAATCCGGCGATCGCGACAGAGGTTAAACCAGTGCCGCGTACCACGAGGAACACGAATGAGGTCCCCAGCTTCAACCTCGATGGCCACAATCGGCCCCGCCTGCGGGTGAATATGAAACAGTCCGCGTCCCGAGATGATGAACCGCACCTCGTCTTCGTCATGCCAGTGTTCACGATTGAATTTGGCCAGCATCGCCTCAAGTCCTGGCGTTTCGGGCCCGACATCGATCACATCTGCCGTGACATAACCGCCGCGAACTTTCAACTCCTCGATCTCGCTGGCATACGCGCGGAGGATTTCTTCCGCGGGCGCGTCCGCAGCGACCGGATGCGCCGGCTCCCAGCGTTCGTAATTTATGCCGCAGGTCTCGAGGTACGCGGCAATAGCTTTGCTTTCGCCAAGAGTTTTGTTTTCGTCGAGGATTGTCACCAAGGCCATCGTCCGAAACCTCCTCAGTCTATTGCCTCGCGGCCAGCAAGAGAGTGCACCCTACCGCCTCGAGCAGGAACTCCAGAATTTCCACATGCCGTTTGGCCTGTGCCAGATCGTTTCCCCAGGAGTAAAGTCCATGACGCCGTAAGAGGAAGCCGTGCGCATCCTGGTGCTGTTTCAAAGTATCGCCGACGCGATCGGCCAGGGCCTCCAGGTCTTGAGAGTTTTCGAGAATCGGCAACCACTCGCGGTGTTCGTGGGTCGTAACGCCTTGAAGTCCTTTTAGCATCTCGTAGCCTTCAATCGCCAAACCGCCATCGGCGGCATGCAGATTAGAGAGTATCGTGTTCCAGATTGAATGAGTGTGAAGCACTGCTCCCGCGCCACGTTCTTTTACAATTCGCAGGTGCAAGGGACTTTCGTCCGAAGGTCTGCCATGATGGTCCCCGACCACGCGAGCATACTCGTCGATCATTAGAATCTGTTCAGCGCGCAGCTCGCCTTTGTCGACGCCGCTTGGAGTCATAGCCAAACGCAAAGGCTCGCGATGCACGACCGCGCTGAGATTGCCACTGGTGCCGACTACCCAGCCGCGAACGTAAAATTCCTTACCGATCGACGCGAGGCTCGAAGCAATCTCCGGAAAGCGGTCAGCCATGGAAAATAAAGATGCCGCAAACTGGCATTCTGCGCAAGAAGTTGTCCGGTATGGCCGCTCGTCATGCGCGCTTACGCCGCGTCACATGCGTTGCCCAAGCAGGTGGCACGGGCGTCTCGCCCGTGAAATCACGCGCAGGATGCGCGTGCCACTCGCCGCGATATCGTCGTTGACGCCGGTCTCGCCATCTTCATTGCCGTGCATCCGCTGCCAGGTGCGCGTGGGAAAGAACCAGTCAAATACTCTGAGCCCGCCCACTCCGAGCGGATTCTGTAAGTCCTGATCCGGCCCAGCGCCGAAACCATCGATTGAGATCGAGAAGTAAACGCGAAGTTTGGACATGGAATTCCCCTCTGATCCGCTCGCGGCTCGCTGGTGACCGACGAGACATGCTGCGCCACAAGGCGTGTCAGAACCGCGAGCGGTAGCGACCGGATCGAACACGAACCTTTGATCGAAACTGGCAGGCTACACTTGATCCGGTCGCTAACGAGACTTTACCGCTCGCGGTTCTGACACCATCAGCGATTTACTTCGGCCGGGGTTGGCCAAAATTGACCTGCTTCTTTCCAAACATGAAGTAAATAGATCACCAGCGGACGATCCGGCGCGGTGAACAACTCGCTCAAACGCGACACTGCAAGTTATCTTGTGATGTCTCGTTCAATATTTCGAACGGAAAGAACAGGCTAAATGAACCGCAC
>QHXG01000677.1 GCA_003222845.1 Acidobacteriota bacterium
AAGCTTATGCTGGTAGCGCAGTAGTTCACCCGGCGCGAAGCTCATGCCGGAAAACTCTATTTGCAAATCGTTCTGGTTCGCATTGAGACTAAGGCCAGACACCTCCGCTTCGCCAAGTTCCGAGAGCTGCTGCTGGACACCACCGATGCGCAGCGCACCGATGCGGATTGGCGGCGATGATTCAGGCCGATCAGGCTCCGGGATTAACCGGGACAATCCATCCAGCCCGCCGAACCAGAGCGCGCCATTGTTATCGCGGAAAGAAACATTCACAAAATTCCTGGCGAGCCCGTCGGCTGTCGTGTAGTGCTTGATGTGAGCGCTCGCGGGTTCAAGACGATCCACACCGCGGCCGGTTCCGACGTATATGCGCCCCCATTGATCTTCAGTGATACAAGTAGCCTGATTGCTTGATAGCCCGTCGGCAGTTGAGTATCTGATGAACTGTGGATGCTCGGCCGCGGGATTATCAAGGCGGGCCACGCCTCCTTCGGCGGTAGCAATCCAAAGCCGGCCCGCGTGATCGAGATAGAGCGCTCGGATGAAACCTGAAGGCAGCCCGTCAGCGCTCGCAAAGAAAGTAAAATGACCATCACGGTATCGCGCCACGCCGCCATGATAGAAGCCGATCCAAAGATTGCCCGCAGCGTCCTCGCAAAAGGCTGTCGGCGCGGTTACCACCTCTTTGGAGTATTCCGGTAAGCCATCCTCTTTGGTGTATTGATGAAAAGTCTGAGTGCTCCGCTCCCATCTGTTTAGGCTGTTATGCCTAGAATCGATGGTGCCGATCCAGACGTCGCCGCGCGAGTCTCCAAAGAGGCGGAACAGTTCATTTCCACCCAGGCCGTTACGGGTGGTGTAAATCGCCTTGGGGATCGCGTGCGTAA
>QHXG01000678.1 GCA_003222845.1 Acidobacteriota bacterium
GCCGTCCGCCGACAATCGTCGCCACCGCGGCGCCGCGAAATGTGTAACCGTCAAAGGGCGTGTTACGGCTTTTCGATTTTGATTGCGAGGCATCGAACGTCCAGGTTAGTTCAGGATCGAGAATCGTCAGATCGGCTCGCGCCCCGGCGCGCAATGTTCCGCAGTCTGCTAAATGAAGAATGCGCGCCGGATTCGTTGCGCAAAGTTCAATTAGCCGTTCGAGCGAGATAGTTCCCGGATGGACCAGGCGATCCAAGGCCAATCCAATCGCTGTTTCCAAGCCGACGATTCCAAACGGTGCTTGATCATATTCCAAGGCGTTTTCATCGGCGTGATGCGGGGCATGGTCGGTGGCAATCGCATCGATGGTCCCATCGCGTAAGCCTTCGACGATCGCCTCGATGTGATCCTGGCTGCGCAGCGGCGGACTCATCTTGGTGTTGGTGTCATAGTCCTGCACAGCTTCGTCGGACAGCGTCCAATGATGCGGAGCAACTTCGCACGTAACTGGCAACCCCCTTTCTTTCGCGCGCGCGACGGCTTCGAGTGCCCCGCGAGTTGAAACATGCGCAAGATGCATGCGCGCGCCAGTTAGCTCCGCGAGTAAGCAATCGCGTTCGGCATCGACTTCTTCGGCGGCGGCAGGAATCCCACGCAATCCCAGCACGAGCGACCAATGGCCTTCGTGCATCACCCCACCACGAGCTAACGACTTCTCTTCACAGTGATCGATGACGGGCAGATCGAATCCCCGCGCGTATTCCATCGCCCGACGCATGATTCCCGCGTTTGGAACCGGCCGGCCGTCATCTGAAACAGCCACGATGCCTGCGTCTTTCATATCGCCCATCTCAGCCAACTCGGCGCCCTCAGAATTCTTGGTAATCGCACCAATGGGAAAAACGTTAGCTAGGCTGGCGCGCTCAGCTTGTTCGATTACGAATCTGGTGACGGCCGCATTATCGTTTATCGGAGCAGTATTCGGCATCGCGCACACTGTCGTGAATCCGCCGGCAACGGCAGCCGCTGCGCCGCTGGCGATTGTTTCCTTGTACTCGTGGCCCGGTTCGCGCAGGTGTACGTGCATGTCGATAAAACCGGGCGCTACGATCAATCCGGTCGCGTCAAACACTTCTGCGCCTTCGGGTACACCGTCGCTGAAGTTTGACAGGCCGACGACCCGGCCATCCTCGACAAAAACATTCCGGCCGGCGTTGAGGCCTTGCGACGGATCGATGACGTAGCCGTTTTGAATTAGTAGTCGCATTGAATTCAGTTTCGCGTTCCGCGTTTCGCCTTTCGAGTCCTGCCGCGCACTCCGCCAGCCGCGCGGGACTCCTCAACATCGCTGATGCTCTCGCCACTACTCGCTCCGTTTCCGTCTTGGCCTGTTCCTGCAAGCAGATACAGCACCGCCATTCGCACTGCCACGCCGTTCGTTACTTGCTCGAGAATCAATGAACGTCCGCCATCTGCAATTTCAGAAGCGACCTCAATCCCACGATTCATCGGTCCGGGATGCATCACGATCGCGTCACTCGCCGCCAACTTTAGATGACTCAGGTGCAGTCCATATTGCACGGCGTATTCGCGCATTGACGGGAAGAAGGCATCGGTCTGCCGCTCGCGCTGAATGCGCAGAACCATCACCACGTCGGCGTCGACGATCGCGTCTTCAATTCTGCGCTCAAGCAGCACGCCTTGTTCAATCAGGCCCGCAAATTCCGGCGGCACTAACGTGCCTGGGCCAGCAACGCTGATCGAAGCGCCAAGCTTTGATAATAGGTAAATATTCGAACGCGCCACGCGTGAATGCAGAATGTCTCCGATGATGGCGACCTTCAATCCTTCGAGGCGGCCCTTGTGCTCGCGAATCGTCAGCGCGTCAAGCAAAGCCTGCGTCGGATGTTCGTGCGAGCCGTCGCCGGCATTTACGATCGCCGCCTTGCACACGCGAGCCAGATGTTGGGGCGCTCCCGCTGACGAGTGGCGAATGACGATGCAGTCCGGCGCCATTGCTTCAAGATTGCGCGCCGTGTCGAGCAGCGTTTCGCCTTTGGAAACGCTGGATGTAGACACGCTGATGTTGACCGCATCGGCTGACAGGCGCTTGGCCGCGATTTCAAACGATGTGCGAGTGCGCGTCGAAGGTTCGAAGAAAAGATTGATAACAGTTCGACCGCGCAACGCGGGAACTTTCTTTATTTCACGCTTTGAGATATCGCGAAACGAATCGGCCGTATCCAGCAGATGGGTAATCTGATCGGCCGAAAGTTCGCGGATGCCTAGAAGGTGTTTTAGGTTGAAGTTAGTACTCACAACTAGTCAGTTGTCAGTTGTCAGTTGTCAGTTGTCAGTTGTCAGTTGTCAGTCTACTTTCCTATTCTTACAACTGACTACTGACAACGAACAACTGACAACTGACTATCCAATAAAAAAGCGGCCACCCGGGCCGCTCTACGCAACAGCTTCTGCTGCCGGTCGTTCCACGATCACGACCCCTTCATCCTCGTCAAACTCCGTCAGCATCACTTTGATTATCTCACTCTTCTTGGTCGGCACAAGTTTGCCGATGTAG
>QHXG01000679.1 GCA_003222845.1 Acidobacteriota bacterium
CGATCAACTCCTCGGCCAGCGATCAAGGCCCGGCGATCTCGCCGGATGGTCTGAGTCTCTACTTCACTTCTAACCGTCTACCAAGCCTCGGCGGCTTTGACATGTACGTCTCCCAGCGCGCCAGCGTTGATGATCCGTGGGGTGCGCCGGTGAACCTCGGGCCGGCTGTCAATACGACTTTCGATGAGGGGAATCCGGCCTTTTCACGCGACGGGCGCTTACTATTCTTTCAAAGCAAGCGTCTCCCAAGCTTCGGCGGAATAGACATCTGGGTCGCACGGCGCAGCAACCCGCATGATGATTTCGACTGGCAGCCAGCCGTGAACCTCGGCCCGGGAGTCAACTCAGCGGACGACGATAATGGCCCCACATACTTCGAGGACATCGCGCGGGGCACCCGTCAACTCTACTTCGGGAGCACCCGTACAGGCCTGGGCGCTGCTGACATCTACGTGAGTGAACAAAATGCCGACGGCTCATTCGGGCCGGCCACGCTGGTGACGGAATTGAGCAGTGCATCGAACGAGAACCGCCCTTCGATCCGGCATGATGGGTTAGAAATATTCTTTCAATCGAACCGCACTGGTTCCATCGGCACAGCCTTCGACCTGTGGGTCGCCACGCGGACAAGTACGATTGATCCCTGGTCAACTCCGGTAAATCTAGGAGACACAATTAACACAGCATCCGCCGAGCAGAATGCGTATCTATCATCTGACGGCCTGACGCTCTTTTTCTGCTCTGATCGTCCGGGCGGATCCGGGGGGCTGGATCTTTACATGAGCACGCGCACACGGGCGGCTGGTCCAAGTTGGACTAACACCGGCAATCTGAATCAAGGCCGCAATTCTCAGACGGCAACTCTACTGCAAAATGGCAAGGTCTTAGTCGTCGGGGGAAACGACAGCAATGGCACGCTCAAGAGCGCGGAACTTTACGATCCCACCGCTGGAACGTGGAGCATAACCGCCAGCCTCAACACATCAAGCGCTGGTCATACGGCTACAGTACTGTCTAATGGCAAGGTCTTATTTGCGGGAGGATTCACATGTGCTCCACCGCCACAGACTTGCGCTCAACTTAACGGCGCGGAGCTTTACGATCCGGCCACGGGAACATGGAGCAATACCGGCAACCTCAACACCGCCCGTAATGCCCATGCGGCAATATTGCTGCAAAACGGCAAGGTTCTGGTTATTGGCGGCGATAACGTTGGCAACAGCGCTGAACTGTATGAACCGGCCACCGGGACGTGGACCGTTACGGGGAATCTCAACTTTGGCCGCCGCGTTTACACGGCGACTCTTCTTACAAACGGCAAGGTCTTAGTAGCCGGGGGCGCCGACGACATGCGCAACAATGTTACTAATCGCGCAGAGTTATACGACCCCGCGACAGGCTCATGGAGTAACACGGGCAATCTCGTAACAGCACGCGCTGAACACACTGCGGCGTTGCTACCAAACGGTAAGGTCCTCGTTGCCGGCGGCTTTGTGGACTATGGTTCGGGCCAGGTTACCAACGGCGCCGAGCTATACGACCCCGATACTGGGACGTGGAGCAGCACCGGCAATCTCAATCAGCGTCGCGCCCTTCATACTGCAACACTGCTGACAACCGGCAAGGTACTCGTCGCTGGTGGGTTCTTTATCGATGGTCTCCCCAACATTACCGACCGATCGGAGTTCTATGATCCGGCCACCGGCACCTGGAGCAATACCGGCAATCTCAATAGCGGTCGGCGTTTCCACACCGCGACCCTTCTCCTCAACGGCAAGGTTCTGGCCGCGGGCGGCAACGGTTTTAATGCTCCGAACTCTGCTGAGCTTTACAATTCTGGCTCCAATCCGGTTTCCAATCCCATCGATGACGCGCAGACTTTCGTGCGTTGGCAGTATCGAGATTTTCTCAATCGCGAACCGGACGCAGACGGGCTGGCTTTCTGGATTAATGAGATCACTTCCTGCGGCGGTAACGCGCAATGCATTGAAGCCAAGCGCATCAACGTGTCGGCAGCGTTCTTCCTCTCGATTGAATTTCAGCAGAGCGGTTATCTCGTCTATCGCTTCTACAAAGCCTCATACGGTAATCTGCCAAACTCACCGGTGCCGATTAAGCTGAGCGAGTTTTTACCTGATGCCCAGCAGATCGGACGAGGTGTGATTGTGGGCCAGGCCGGGTGGGAAACCGTTCTGGAAAATAACAAGCAGACCTTTGCCAGCCAGTTTGTGCAGCGTTCGCGATTCGCGTCGGCGTATCCCACGTCGCTGAGCCCGGCGCAATTCGTTGACGCGCTATTCGCCAATGCCGCCGTCGTTCCTTCAAC
>QHXG01000680.1 GCA_003222845.1 Acidobacteriota bacterium
AGCGAGTATAGGCGACGGTTTGGTCCATGACGGCACTAAAATTCTTCACCAGAGCCGAAGGCCTGCGTAAAACACGCGCGCGGGCTGACCGAAGGACGAAGGATAATTGAGTTTGCCGCTCGACGGATAAGGTTGGCGTGTTGAAGAGATTGAAAACTTCGCCAAGCAAGACGAAGCGCACGTCTCACTCAGAAAATAAACTTTAAGCCAATCTGAAATTGACGGCTGTCTTGCGAGACTGATTGATTACGCGCCTTGAAATCGGGAAGGCCGCCGACTAATTCGCCGGTACTAGCATTTGTCGTTACCATGACGTTGTTGAATCCAACGATGCTGTTGATATTGAAAAGATTTTGGAATTCGCCGAAGACTTCCAGCTTGTAACGCTCGGTAAAATTGAAGAAACGGGAGTAACGCAAGTCAACATTATATTGCGGCGGAGTTGTTCCTGAATTGCGTTTGATGCCGACGGGTCGATCCGAAATCGTGGCCCCGTCGCCGTTAATATCCGAAGTAGAAACGATATTGAATGTTTCGCCGCTGTTGGCTGTCGCAATAACCCCGACTTGGTTGTGGTTGAAAAGATAGCCCAGGGTTTTGCTTTCAAGATTAAACGTCGGTCGGGCCACTAGACTCATAACAAACGTATGGCGTTGGTCGGCAAATGAATTACCTTTGTCTAAACGCCGATTGTATGGGTCTGACAATACCAAGCCTTGAATGTTGCCGGTGGTCATATTTTGTTCGGGTGCGTCGTCAGTCGCTTTGGAAAGCGCATAGTTCACGCTGAACTGCAGTCCGCGCGAAAACCGTTTGGTCAATTGCAAAGTCAAGGCGTTGTATTCGGAAACTCCGGCGGATTCGACCATCAGGATATTGTTGAATCTCGGATCGAAGCGAGTAGAGGGATTGACCAGTCTGCTAAACACCGGTCTGCCGTCCGCCAGGAAGCTAAACGGAATCAAGTTGATGTTGCGATAAATTGGAATATGCCGCCCGCCGGAGTGAATATAGCCGACGGCGAATGAAAGATTTTCTGCAATCGCCTGTTCGAGCTGGATGTTGGCGTGGAGCGCATACATATTTTCAAAATCGGTCGCAATCGTATCAATATTTTGCGGGGGCAAAACTGAACCGGGTGGTAGAGAACCGGAAAAAGTATTGGGAAAGGCGGGCGCATTCGGGCTTGATATAGCTGTTCCATTGTTATTGCCGCTAAAGCTGAAATTGAAAAATCTTGCATTACCGTTGTTCAGCAAAGCCCGCTGATACATCGCCAAAAGCGGCGCGTCGTAGTAAATTCCCGCGCTGGCGCGAATAATTGTCGGGTGACCGCCTTCGCGCAAAGCATAGACAACGCCGACGCGTGGCGCGAAATTGTTTTTGTCCACATTGAATTTTTGCGAAGCCGAAAACGGCGAAGTCGCATCGGCTTTGGGAATTTGATAACGGTCATAACGTAAGCCGTAGTTGATTTTTAAGTGGCGCGTCAATTTCCAATCGTCCTGCGCGAAAAAATTCCAAAAAGTCGCCTTGTAACCGATTTCCGGATCCCCGAAGGTTTCTTGGTAATTAGTATAGCTGCGCGGATTTGTCCCGTTGCGGGCGGCGATATAATTGGCAATCGAAGAAAATGTGTAGCGGCTGAAAACTGCCGCGCGCACGGCTTGGTCATAAAGGCTGAAGCCACCGCCGAATTTGGCGACGTGCGTTCCGTTTGTGCGCGTCAGATTGTCTTGAAATTGAGTTATCGTCCACGTTGGGAAAATCGTGTCTATGCCCTCGGGCGCACCGAAGTTTGCCACGCCCGTAATCACGATTGAAGCTCCGCTGCCGGAAAACTCATTTCTTCTTCCAAGCGAACTCCCCGACGACGTACGTCGGGCGTATTGAAAGCGAAATTCGTTCAAAGTCTGCGGCGTGTAAGAAGCAAGCTGCACTGCCAGCCCGTAATCCACGCTAAATGCATCAAAACTGCGCTCCAGGGTGTTGAGTCCGCCCGGAATAAAGTTTTTTGACTGCAAATCGGAATGATTAAACCGCGCCGAAAGGCGATTGTTTTCGTTCAATTGCGCGTCAGTCCGAAAAATATAAAAAGGTCCGGTTTCAAGGCTCGGAATAGCTAACGGAAAAATCGAAGGCGAAAGTCCGGCGGCAATAAGTTGCGCCCGGTTTTCCGGAGTAATTGTCAAAAGCCGCACGGCAGCCACTTGGTCATCACGATACTGCCATTCATAACCGAAGAAAAAATGCCAGCGGTCTTTGATAATCGATCCACCGACGGTTGCGGTAAAATTATCGGCTTTATTGTTCGGTATATCTTCGGACGAAGCGTAAAAAAACGGACGCGAATAAAACCGCGGCCGACGAAAACGATAGCTGACCGCGCCGTGAAGCTCGTTTGTTCCCGAAGGCGTAACGACATTCATGATCAAGCCCGGCGTGTTGCCGAACTCCGCCGCAAAACCGTTCGTCACCAATTGAATCTCGCTGATGTAAGTATCGGAAATGAACATGAACCGCTGCGAGCCGCGATCCCCCTCCGTGTTGGTGTTGCCGTCGAGTTGGTAATTAACCCGCCGCAGATA
>QHXG01000681.1 GCA_003222845.1 Acidobacteriota bacterium
GCACGCAGAAGCGAATTGAGCTTGCCTTTGGTTCAAAGCCTGAGGCGTTCATCAAGGAATTGGTGAGCGTTGCTGAGGCGTTGCTGCCGCCGAACCGCGCTGAACTCTGGAAACATCGCTCGTTAGTCCGAGACTTTCTAAAACTCGGCACGCGCAACGTCTCAAGTGGACCAGTGACGAAAGTTGGCGAACCATCAGTGCGACTCGACGAGTTGCCCGTGCTCACTACCTGGCATGAAGACGGCGGCCCGTTCATCACGCTCCCGTTGGTCTATACGGAAAATCCAATCACCAAGAAACATAATCTTGGGATTTACCGGATGCAGGTCTACGATTCGCGGACCGCGGGATTGCATTGGCAGATTCAGAAAGGTGGCGGCTTTCATTATCGAGCGGCGGAAGAAATGAACCAGTCGCTGCCAGTGACCGTTTTCCTCGGCGGACCGCCGGCGCTAATCGTCTCCGCGATAGCGCCGCTGCCTGAAGACGTACCTGAGCTGGTGCTGGCGTCGCTCCTTGGCGGCGAGAAGTTAAGGATCACGAAGCACCCAGTTGGCGGCGCGCATCGTCTGGTTGCCGAGGCAGAGTTCGCGCTCGTCGGTCATGCGCCGCCGCATGAACGCAGACCTGAAGGACCATTTGGGGATCATTATGGATACTATTCGCTAAAACACGACTACCCGGTTTTTCATTGCGAGACGATCTTTCATCGTCGCGACGCAATCTATCTCGCGACAGTTGTCGGTAAGCCCAAGCAGGAAGACTTTTTCCTCGGCGATTATCTGCAATTGCTCTTGTCGCCGCTGTTTCCGTTGGTGATGCCGAGTGTGCGAGACCTGTGGAGCTATGGCGAAACCGGATTTCATTCGCTAGCCGCTGCGGTCGTGCGCGAACGTTACCCGCGCGAGGCTTTGGTTGCGGGCTTTCGTATTCTGGGCGAAGGGCAACTGGCGCTCACGAAGTTTTTGATCCTCACCGACTCGCCGATGGACCTCCGCGATTTCCCACGATTGCTGGAACACGTGCTTGCGAGAGTACGATGGGAGAGCGACTTCTTCATCTTCTCAAACACATCGATGGACACGCTCGATTACACCAGCGGCAAAGTCAACGAAGGGAGCAAAGCCATTTTGATGGGATTAGGCCGTCCCGTTCGTGAGCTGCCGCGCGAATTTCGGGGTCAGTTGCCGACTGAAGTTACGCGCGCAGAAGTTTTTTGCGCTGGTTGTTTGGTCCTGACAGGCGCCCCTTATTTGCGGGACCCGCAGCAAGCAAACCGCCTGGCCCGCGAGCCCGCCTTGGAAGAATGGCCGCTGGTTGTTCTGCATGACGATGCGAGCGTCGCTGCCTCTACAACTGATTTTCTCTGGTCAACGTGGACGCGGTTTGAACCGGCCGGCGATATCCACGCGGCAGAGACGAACGTTGCTCGGCATCACCTCGCATATCGCGCGCCGATCGTGATTGACGCGCGCAAGAAACCGACGTTGCCGGACGAGTTAATCGTACGCGATGACATTGCGAAGCTGGTTGACCGGCGCTGGCGCGAATACTTTCAGCAGTAATCGATCCGGCTTTGTGGTCCTCTGTGGGATCTCCGTGCCTCTGTGGTGATCTTATTGGCGGGATAGGATTTTCACCACAGAGACACAGAGGGCCACAGAAGCTAAAGTCAACGGAATGACTGTGCTAAGATACGTCCAAGATTGGCAGCCCATGACGGTTAAGACTCAAGCCACCATCGAAGACCTTTATCACGTGGACGGTAAGGCGGAAATCGTCAACGGAGAAATTATACATATGCCCCCAACAGGATTTCTCCCCGGCCGCACTGGCGGCGCGGTTTATCGAAGCCTGAGCGAACACGAACGCAAGGCCAAATCGGGTTTTGCGATTCCCGATAACGTCGGCTTCCATGTACATCTCCCGAATCGCGAGTCTTTTAGTCCGGATGCAGCGTGGTTCACCGGTGAACCAACAGGGATGAGATTTCTGGAAGACGCGCCCGTTTTTGCCGTTGAAGTAAGAAGTGAAGAAGACTATGGCCCGCGAGCAGAAAAGCGCTTGGCCGAAAAACGCCGAGACTACTTTGCTGCCGGAACGCTTTGCGTATGGGACGTCGACCTCCTGAGTTCCGACGTAATCAAGGCCTATCACGCTAATGACCCCGAGAATCCGCTAATCTTTCGCCGCGGCGAAGTGGCGCACGCTGGAGAAGCAGTCCCCGGCTGGTCAATGCCGGTTGACGATCTCTTTCGCGACAACGAATAACAATTGGCGTAAGCTTTTTCCGTGCGAATGCTGTAATGCTTGATGC
>QHXG01000669.1 GCA_003222845.1 Acidobacteriota bacterium
GATATTTCTCCTTGAGAAATCACCACTCGCTACGCTCCAGTACTCGGCGAGAGGCAGCAGAAACAAATGGATCAGGTTCGGAACCGATTTTGGCACAGACTTGGTCCATGGTTTCGGTGAGTTGATCCGGCACGTGACGAGCGACGTATTCGGACAGCGCATTACTGAACAATTCGCTGCGCGATTTTTTCATTCGGCGCGCCAATCGCTCCACTTCTTTGAAGACGTTGTCAGGAATTGATACCGTTGTTTTCATACTCTGAGCATACTCAGTTTGGAAAAGGCCAGGAGTCAGGCCCCGCACACCCAGTACGAACGCGATTGAGAGGAAGACGCGCAAATGAGTTTCAAGGCTTCGCACAGGTTTTCATAGATACTGTGACGTATGATTGCCGAGAGACAAGCTTGAACTCTAAGCCGTGGAATTCAGGGTTCAGAGTTCAATCTTCAGATTGTCTTATCTTGCCGACATACGCGACCGTATTTGCGAAACGAAGACTTAGCTTGCTCGTGCTTCGCGCACGATCTCCAGAAACTGTCGCGCGCGCTCAGTAATTACTTCATCGTGATTTTCACGCAGGGCTTTCGTATCGACCAAATCCGCGCCGACGCCAAGAGCCATCGCGCCGGCTTTGATGAAATCTGCGGCTGTTTTCAGCGAAACACCGCCCGTGGGTACGAGTTCAATCTGCGGCAGCGGCGCTTTTAGAGCTTTGAGATAGCTTGCTCCACCGACGGCGCCAGCAGGAAAGACTTTGACCGCATCGGCGCCAACGTTCCAGGCGCGGACGACTTCGGTCGGCGTTAGCGCTCCGGGAAATACCGCCACGTCATTGGCCCGGCAAAATGCGATCGTCTCCTCATTGAGGGCCGGGCTGACGATGAACTGCGCACCGGCTTGAACGCATTTGTTGGCGGTATCTGGATCGAGCACGGTACCGGCGCCGATCACAACCTCAGTTCCGAAGGTCGCGGCCAACTTTGCGATTACGTCGATCGCGCCGGGCACTGTCATGGTTACTTCGAGTACATCAACACCGCCGGCTTTGATCGCCTCGACCGCGCGCATCGCCAGGTCCGCAGATTCTGCGCGCACCACGGGAATCAACCCGGTATCGCGGATGCGTTGAAGGACGTCGGTTTTATTCATCACATTTATTTGGAGTGCGCCGGCAGAGCGCAGCGGCGACGGCGCTTTGGATAAATCCATGAACTGACCGAGCGTAATACAATCCAAAGCGCCGTCGCCGCTGCGCTCTGCCGGCGCACTCCAAACTATCTCGCAACTCGCGCAGTCGCGCCCTTCATTACTCTTTCAACTTCTGTAAGTGTCGCCATCGTCGTATCGCCTGGAGTCGTCATCGCCAGAGCACCGTGCGCGGCCCCGCATTCAACCGCCCACTGCGGCCCCTGGTCCATCAGGAATCCGTAAATCAACCCGGAAGCAAATGAATCACCGCCGCCGACACGATCGAAAATCTCGAGATCCTCGCGGTTGGCCGCGTGGTAGAAATTGCCGTCGCTGAAACAGATGGCGCCCCAATCGTTAATGGTCGCCGATTTTGCATTTCGCAACGTGGTGGCGACCACTTTGAAATTCGGAAACTGACGGGTTGCGCGCTCGATCATCTTCTTGAAATTGGCCGGATCGAGCTTCGAATGATGTTCATCCAAGCCTTCGACTTCGAATCCGAGCGCCGCAGTGAAATCTTCTTCGTTGCCCAACATGACATCGATTAGCGGCGCCAATTCACGATTAACTTCGCGCGCGCGTTCCGATCCGCCAATTCCCTTCCATAACGACTCGCGATAATTGAGATCATAGGAAACTACCGTGCCGTGTTTCTTTGCAGTCGCTATCGCTTCGCGCGCAACCTGCGGTGTCGTTTCGGAAAGCGCGCAGAAGATTCCGCCGGTATGAAACCAGCGCGCGCCTTCTGCTCCGAAAATCCTTTCCCAATCAATGTCGCCGGGCTTCAACTGAGAAACCGCAGTATGCCCACGATCGGAACAACCCAGGGCAGCGCGCACCCCAAAGCCTCGCTCGGTAAAATTCAACCCGTTACGTACGCTGCGGCCCACGCCGTCATACTTGATCCATTTGATATGCGACTGATCGACTCCGCCCTGATAAATCAGATCCTGGACCAGGCGACCGACAGGATTCTCCGCGAGTGCGGTTACGATCGCCGTGTCCATCCCGAAACAACGCCGCAATCCGCGCGCGACGTTGTATTCGCCACCGCCTTCCCAGACTTGAAAAGTGCGCGCTGTGTGAACGCGGCCC
>QHXG01000670.1 GCA_003222845.1 Acidobacteriota bacterium
GCTGCATGCTTCAAGATCCCGCAGGCGCTAATTTTTGGGCCGATGCAGAAGTTCTTTCAGACCTATTCGGCGGTTCCGAACTTCAGTGGTGACGCGCAGAACAATTTCGCGCAGAGCCGCCCGACGATAAACAATGCCAACGGCTATCAAGTCAGGATCGATCACCGCTTCCGTGATAGCGATAACATTTTCTTCCGCTTCACCCAGCAAACCGTGACCGTCTTCAATCCGATCGGAGAAGCCGGATCGACTGGCGGCAGCGGTAAGGGACGGAATTACGGGGGCGGCTGGACACACACTTTCAGTCCGAACCTGGTTCTCGATGTGCGTGCCGGCTATGCGGGGCGGCCTGGTGTCGATTCCAGTCAGCAAAATCAACACGAGGCCGGAATAGATCCATTGAAGTCACAGGGTTTTGGAGATGTCGACAAATATGGCGGGCTGCTCGTGCGGCTCAGCAACTGGGCGGCGGGCGGCAGCAGCGATTTCGGGGTTCGCGGGGCCGCGCTACGCGAGAATCCGAACTGGAGTGTCACACCTAATCTGACCTGGCTCAGAGGCCGTCACAATTTCAAGCTGGGCGCCTGGTACATCCAGGCCAAGCGGATTCAGCTAAACACATTTCAGCGATACACCTTCAGCGACGAACAAACGCGGAACCCGTCGGCTTCTTCGGGTACGACAGGTTTGTCTTTGGCCTCGGCTCTCTTGGGCTTCGCCAACAATTTCGATGCTCAACTGCCCATCCTCCACGGTGGACCAGTCCAGTTCAAGTATGCTTCCTGGGCCGGCTATGGACAGGACGAATGGAGAGTGAGCCGCAACATCGTTCTGACGTTGGGTCTCCGCTATGACTATCTGAACCAGCCGAAGACGATCGACGGGCGCCTCTGGAATTCATTCGATATTTTGAATCAACGTTGGATCATTGGCGCGAAGACAATGCCTCCGCTTTGCAGTGTCGCCAAGGCGGCGCCTTGTATCCCGGATGCGTTTACGTCCGATCCACACTTCAATAACGTTGTGCTGGCGGGCAAAGACTTTTTTGCCCCGGCGCCGGTCAAAGACAATTGGGGACCGCGCGTTGGAATCGCCTGGTCGTTGAATTCAAAGACGGTTCTGCGCGCGGGATATGGGCTGTACTTTGACGCGCTTCCAGCTCGTAGCCAGTACGCGCAGAACGATCTGGAAGCGGCTGTTTGGCCAGACGCCACAGCTTATGCGGGTACGGCGAATGCGAGCGCGAACTTCACCAACGCGACCTTCTTCAACATCATCCAGCTTCAGGCTCAGGGTTTCGCCACGCCATTGCCGACTATCAGTCCGTGGACGGTCGGAGGATTCAATGACGATCCGAAGTACAAGGATCCTTATTCGCATCAATGGCACGTCGAATACCAGCGGGAGCTGAGAAAGTCGATGATGATTTCAGTTGCTTATGTCGGAAGCGAGAGCCGGCGGCTGCCATATTCCGGTTTGGCCAACGCGGCGCGTCAGGCATTTCCGAATGGCACTGCAGCGGCAACGGTCGACGCGGCCCGCGCGGTGCCGTGGGTGGGCGCGGGCGTCAATTACACTTTGGCGATTGGTAAAGCAAACTACAAAGCTCTGGAGACAAAATTCCAGCGCCGATTTACCAACGGATGGAGCACGCTGGTCTCTTACACCTGGGGAAGGTCCAGAGACACGGGCAGTGGTTATTTCAATGTGGAGAATGGTCCGGGAGGAAGCTCGACTATTCAGAATTTCTGGGATCAGAGCACGGCTTGGGGCGTGTCTGGGTATGACATCACTCACTTTCTATCGTGGGCGACTCTCTACGAGTTGCCGTTTGGCAAAGGAAAGAAATGGTTGAGAAGCGGACCCGCTTCCTGGATCCTTGGTAACTGGCAAGCGAACTTTATCGCCCAGGCCCGCACCGGCGCGCCGTTCAATCTGATAGTGACGGGTGATCTCGCAAATCTGCGGGGAAGCGGATCGAGCGCGCCGAACAATTACCTGCGGCCAAATGTACTTGCCAATCCATATACGGCCGGGCCGGTTGCTGCCAACCCTGATCCGAATTGTCAGAAAACAATTTCACAGGGTGGCCGCGCGGCCGATCAAACCCGCACGATTGTAAGCTGGTTCAATCCGTGTGCATTTGGAATTCCTTCCGGCGCGTTCGGAAATTTCGGGCGCAACGCCTTGCGCGGACCGTCTGTCTATAATGCGGACGTTTCGGTGTTCAAGAGCGTTCCCATA
>QHXG01000701.1 GCA_003222845.1 Acidobacteriota bacterium
GCCGTGCTCAATAGAATGGAGTCGGCGTTGAAATTCAAACTGGTGGTCGTGGGTGAAGGGCCCGAGCGCGACAGTTTGGAACGAGCTTCACGCGAGCAGGGACTGAGTGCGCAAGTGCTCTTCATCGACCACGTCGAAGATGTTGCGCCTTACTATGCGATTGCCGACGCTTTGGCCCTGCCATCACACAGCGAAGGTTCGCCGAATGTTTTGCTTGAAGCGATGGCTGCCGGAGTCCCCGTGGTGGCCACGAAGGTCGGTGGAGTTCCGGAGATAGCGATCGATGATGAGAGCGCCTTGCTAGTGCCGCCGCGTGAGCCGCAACTTTTCGCGAATGCTCTGCGTCGTATCTTGATCGACACGGATCTTGCTCAAACCATTGGTGAAAATGCGAAAGCGCGAGCCTTGCATTTTTCTCCCGAGGCTTACGCTCGATCCTTGATTAGCATCTACGAAGACCTCGCTTCAGCAACATTGCGTCAACCGCGTAGCGGTCTCATGAATTTAGCCCGGTCTTTCAAGGCCGGGTAAAGGCGAGCGCCAAGAGACGTGCGTCGCGTCAGCGACGATTGAAACGGTGTGGGCTTACATTGGTGGAATAAATCTTGAATGTGACGAACGAAATCTCTGGTGCTGATTCAGTCGTCGCTGACGCGACGGATGAATCACTTGCCGACCTGGCCCCGGCCTTGAAAGACCGGGCTAAAATCAAAGTGCCGCTACGCCGCACAAGGAATATCCAGAGTTGTCATCCCATCGCTACCGCTCCCGGTACTGAAACATTTTAATTGCCGTGCGCGTCTCCGTAATCGTTCCATTATTCAACAAGGCGCCGTACATCGAGCGCGCGTTGTCCTCTGTCGCTGCCCAAACCTATCGAGACTTTGAGTTGATTGTTGTCGACGATGGCTCGACTGACGAAGGACCTCGCATCGTCGAAGCCTTCAACGATCTGCCCATTCATCTCATCAGGCAAGAGAATGCCGGCCCCGGCGCGGCGCGTAACCGCGGTCTCGAACTGGCTCAGGGAGAGCTGGTCGCATTCCTCGACGCGGACGACGAATGGCTCCCCAACTACCTTTCGGAGAGCGTTCGCCTACTCGGTGAGCACGGGCCGGAGGTTGCTGCTATCACGTCAGGTTACTTCCAGCATCCAGCCGGGATATCCCGGAAAATGTGGCGCGCGCGCGGACTGCAAGATCGCGTAGTGCGCTTAACGCCCAGCACAAGTTCGAAGCTTGTAACCGCATTACTGGCCTATATGTCGCCGTGCACAACGATCGCGCGCGCCGAAGTACTGCGTCGCGGCGGTGGCTTTTACGAACGCGATCGGTGCATGTATGCGGAAGATGCACACCTATGGTTGAAGGTGCTCCTGAACGAAGCCGTCGTCGTCAACCTCGAACCACTCGCGCGCATTCATTTCGAAGCGTCAGGCCCGACGCAGACGCGCCGCGCTATGCGCCCGGTCGAGCCTTTCTTGATTCATCCGGAAGAAATTGAAAACGTGTGCCCGCCGTATCTACGGCAACTTCTTTCGCGCGTGCTGGCGATACGCGCGTTAAAGACTGCCTGCGTGCTTGGTTATTGGGGACGATGGCGCGAAGGTCGCAATCTCGTGCGGCGATTCCGAGTGTCCGGCGCTTGGCGACTGCCATACTACACGTCTTCACTTGTGTGCCGCACGCCGCTTGGAGGAGCCATTGGCAAGCTTCACCGAATGCTAGGCGCAGATCAAGCTTTCCAAAGGTAGGGACTTGTCGTGGGGCAGCATCCTATTTCGCCGTTGCCTTTTGCAGGCGACGGAGGCAGAGAGCGTGCAAGGGTCCCGGAGCAAAACGCGACAACCAGAGCGCTAACTGTCTTTTCCAGTTCCGCCCCGCATCACACGCTTTTGCAAAGGCCGCGCGAGCTCGGGTGATATCGCCCTGTGCGATAAGGAGCTTGCCTAGTTCGAATTCAAGAAATGCGCGTCGACTGCGAATTACGCGAGAGACTTCTGCACGCTCTGCGGGCGTGAAGTTGTATGCCTCCTCGATCTTGTTGAGGACATTCAATTCTCTGGCAAGTGAGTTGACGGCATCGCCTGTAAGGCTGTTCGCATGACAGCGATACTGCAAAAGCACCTTCTTGTGATACATCAAACGCGCCCCATGTCGCGCCAGGCGCAACCAGAGGTCGAAGTCTTGTGCGTTTCGCAACGCTTCATCGAAAAGACCAACTTCGAGAATCAGTTCACGGCGAGCCACAACGCCCGAAGTTATTAGACTTCGTTCGGCGCTCAACAAATCCAGGAACGTAACTATCCCGGCCGAGGGGGCCGTTTCCATCAGCCACTCCATGTAGGTTCGGCCTGCATTGGGCGTTTCGCCAAACATCAGCGCATCCGCGCACACCAGATCGCAATCATGTTCGCGAATAAAGCGCATCTGTTCTTCGAGATAATTCGGCAACCACAGATCGTCTGCATCAAGGAACGCAATGAATTCTCCTTTTGCAGCCCGCAGTCCCACATTGCGAGCGGCCCCGGCGCCGAGATTCTCCTGCTTCAGATAACTGATGCGGTTGAAGTAAGGCTCAAGCGCACGTTCGAGCTCTTCAGTGTCTGGGGAACCGTCATTGATAACGATCACCTCGTAGTTGGTAAACGTTTGCGCGAACACGGATGCTAATGTCTCGCCGATATAAGAGGCGACGTTGTAGGCGGGAATGATTATGCTAACCCTAGGCATTTGAATTATCGGGCCTTATTCGATCATCAGAATGGCAAGCGATTCGTCGTCAGTGAAAAACACAACTCACGCAATGCTCTATTTTCGTTCAGGTCTCTGCGGCATGAAGGTGGATATACCGGTCAGCCAACCTTCAAATTCGATCGACGATAAACTGGAAACATCTAACAACCTCGGTAACAGTAAGGGATTCGATTCTGAAGTCGCCAACCCTATATCGCACGTAGTTGCTGAGGCGACCCCGGCTTCGCTTAGCCAGGGAAGAAACTCAGATTGGTATACTCCACTCGGATAACAAAAATGCGAGGCTCGCTTTCCGGTCATTTCGTGGATGCTTTTTCGGTTATCTTCAATCTCGCGGATAAACATTTCGCGATCTCGCGGCGTGCGATGACGATGGGTATGCAACTGAATGTCAACGCCCTGGCACGCAAGTTCGCTAATCTCTTCGGGTTTTAGGATGTGCAAGGCGCGGCGTTGAAGCAGAGCGTCATAATCCACTTTGAGGT
>QHXG01000702.1 GCA_003222845.1 Acidobacteriota bacterium
GTTTACGATCCTCAGCGTGCACTGATGAGAAAAACGTCCCAAGCCCATCGGCCAACATGCTGATCCTTCGCATCGTCAACCTTGGCACGATAGCGGAAACTGTTGCCGTACTGGTCCGTGCGTTTGGACAGCTTGTAGTCCAGCGAGATCGAATCGACCCCAAGCTCCGGCAGAGTGTGCAACTCCGACGGTTCGGAGATGCCATCGTGGTTTGTGTCTTGCCACAAAAGCAGTTTCGAGAAAATCGCGTCGCGACTGTCGATGATGCCGTCGCTGTTTCCATCATTGGCAGGTTTGTCGTATTCAGCCAACGCGAGAAAGCCGTTGCGCTGAACGCCAAGCGGCGGGTTCGGTTGCGGGGTAAAGTTTCCAAATAGCTCTGTCCCATCATCAATAATCCCATTGGCATTACGGTCGAGCGCTAGAAAAGCGTCAGTCGATCCGCTGGCAGTCCACGCTAACCTGTCCTTGACACCGTCAGCATCGATGTCAAAGTCAACCCCATCGGCGGCATTTGTTAGGTGAAAGCCATTACCAGTCGTATCGATCAAAATAGGTGAATCATCAATGACGCATCGGCACAGCCCGCTGTCCCACACGCGCGGATATGGGCACCAGCCGTCGCACCAATCGTGACAGCCAGAGGTTTCAAAGTTCCAGTAGTAACCGTAGGTTTCACAACCTTCTTGCGTTCCAAAGTTACTAGTCGGACAAGGTGGACACTCAGTAGGGTTGAACGGTGGCGTGTCCGAGCAGGTATCGTTATACTTGTCATCAGCAGCAAACAGGCAAATGTCTGTTCTGCTGACATGGTACAGACATTCTTGTGTATAGCAGGTAGCGCCGAAACCACAACTTCTCGTAGATGTCGCGACGGCCCCGCCTCCACAGCCGCAGTGCTTATTGCAGGACACCTCAGGCTCTTGGGATCGAGCCGATGTCCGATATGTCAACGCACTGTACGTGTAACCAAGTGCGGACGAAGCGACAGCCGCAAGGATAATAAGCGTTCGTAATTTCATTTTCCTCCTGTTACAGCTCTCAGTTTTGAAGAAGGGCCAACTGCATTTCAGATTGTAGGTATCTACTGCGGTTTGACCGCACGACGCTTGTAATCCTCATCCATCATCTGAAGAAATTTTTCCGTATCTTCGTTGCAGAATCGGCGTTCCTTTTTGGGACCCCATATGCTTTCAGACGGCGGGACTTCGCGGTAATTTGCCGGGACATCGAACAAGGTCGCATCAGGCTCTCCCCCGACGAGAGCAACCAACTCCTTTTCGGTAAACTCGGTAGAACTAAAGTCCCACCTGTCTTTCACCAGAGCGCAACCGTAATCCAAAGCGTGCCACTCGGTAATAATGTCACGAGTGATCTTCACCGTTCGGTATCCTGCGATTGTCTCCTCGCCGAGGAGAGTCTCTGGCGGGGAAGTGAAGGGCTTCCCGGCCAGTGAATTAAGGCATTTGGAAGTGGGGTCCCTCAGCGAACTGGCGGGATCCGGGTTCGCATTCATCATCGTGGTCTTGGTATTGTGGATTTCATCGGTGCTCAGATGGAGGCCCGATGAAAAATATAGGCCTCGTCCTGAACCTTTGCTGGTCGAATTACGATAGACAATCGATCCGTCCGAGCGAACTGCCTCAGTGATTTCTCGGCTCACCCTTGTCGTTCCATCAGGGGCGTGAATAATCTCTCGCACCGTCACCGTATATGGAATTGGTCCGCGACCGCGAACCGCCTGGGCATTGGTCCGAGCGTTAATCCTCAAGTGGAGCAAACGTCCAGCCTCCGCGGCTAGTCCAATGACCACAAGAACGAAAACCCATTTTAAGATGGTTCTCCACTTTGGAAAGTATTTGCCTGGCATGTTCCCTCCTAATGGCGGTCCCGATCCCTCTCGGGCGAAAGTCCAACTGAGATTGGCGGCTGGCTATCGGAGACATCCGATGATGTGGGCGATAGGGAACCCGTTAATGTTCGCGACTATACTCTCTATTTCAGATTCGTCAAGGTACAGTTGGCAGCGTTTGTCACACTTTTTTCAACTATATTTAGTCGGTCCTTTTATCCCGGATCAGACAGCTAGTACAGACGCGATACTGGCCCGTGCCAGCGAGTTTGAAGCACTGAAGCTTACCTGCTTCGATGTAGCGGTAAATGCTCCGGCGACTAACAGCCGCAAGTCTTGTGGCGTCATGAATGCTTACAAATTGTGTGTGAGCTTTACAGAGGCGACACCAAATTCGTTCGCCGAGAAACGGTGAAGAAGACGTCATCGTGGGAACCTCCGACGGAACGTAAGCTTACTTGTTCTTCAAGGTAATATTGAGCACGCGGGCGATTGTGGCGGGCACTTGATCGATGTCTTTCGGCTTGCGCAGGAAGGCGTCGACGCCGGCGCGCCATGCTTCTGCTTCACACTCTTCCCCTGAGAGCATGATTATTGGCGTGCGGCGATGATGCGGAATGCTGCGCACTCTTGATACCAGCTCTAATCCGTTGAGTCCGGGCAAGTCTTTGTCAAAGATTAAGACATCGTAGTGCGTTTTGCTGGAGAGTCTTTCGAGCGCGTGCGTGCCGTCAATACAGACCTCCACTTTCCACGCCTGGAGCGTAAACATTTCTGCGAGCAAACTCGCAACCGTCAGGTCGTCCTCGGCGTGAAGTATCTTGATCGTGGAGTTGCGCTTATTGATTCCCTTATCCGCCGGCTTCTTGGGTTTTCTTGACTCGGAGAAAATGTGGCGTCTGCGTTTTCGGATCCTCGATCGCGTCTTGAGCAGGTCCTTGTGCCGGATGTTTATGATCGAGATCAAGCTTTGATGATGTTTGAAGCCGAGCAAATGCGCAGCTTTCGTCACTGAGCCTTCAGCCTCCCGAAGCGCGCGCGCGAGTAAAGCCTTTTCAGCTTTCCGTATCTCTCGCTTGAAGGAAGCCCAGGAGAGATCCTTTGCTTCGTAACCTTGAAACTCACGAGTTCTCAGCCCCTCAATCACTTTTTGCGCGCACCCGATCAAGCGCTTGCTGGTTGAAGGGTCCTGAGATTGCTTCAAGAGTTTGGCGGCGGATTGATAGATCGAAACCAATTGCGGCGCCGGCGTTTGACCCGACAGTTCTTCAATGATGCTCAGCTTGGCGCGGCCTGCGCCTTCCGGATCGCCCGTTGTCTCCGCAACTTCAATCGCGCGCTGAAGCAACCTTTTCGCAGATGGATAATCGCCCAATCGCGCAAACGCAACTCCATGCGTCGTCAACGCTTCGGCCAGGACTGCCTGCTCGTCGCCCTTCTCCAGAGTTCGCACAGCGTTTCGAGCCACGCGTTCTGCTTCGGCCACGCGACCTTCGGCCAGCAAGGTTCGCGCGCGCGTGTCGTCAACCTGTGCAACCGCGCCCACATCGTTCTGTGCGAAGAACAGGTGACGAGCGCGGTCAAGATGCTTGTGTGCTTCGTCATACTTTCCGATCGTGAAAAACAAATAACCAAGATTGTTTTCCACCCGGGCGAGATAGCGAACGTTTCCAGCTAGTTCAAAGTGAAAACTCGCCGCCGTGTATTCCATCAAGGCGCGATCCAAATAATCTTCTCGATGTTCGGGCGCAGCCAAGCGATTAAATACTGACCCGTACTCATTATGAAATGTCCCCTTGAGTGCGTGATCTTCGCTGCGGTCTAGTAAAGGTGCAGCCTCATTATAAAAATGCATGGCCTCGTTTAGTCTCTGGGCCCACACTTCGACGATGCCCGCTCGGATTAGAAGAACTGCCTTCAGGTCAGAGTCTTCGCCCTCCAAGTGTGTTAATGCATTTGCCAAGTGGATGCGAGCTTCATCGTACGAGCCTTCGCGCCAGTAACAGAGAGCGAGCTCGCCATACGCCTCGGCTGCTTCGCGAGTCTGGCCAAGCCTCCCAAACATCTCGATGCTCTTGGTAATTAGATCTTTCGCGTTCTCTTGACTGCCCGCATCTTGATCTGTGCTGCCCAACCATCCGGACAACGCGCCAACGCGCAACGACACTACCGCCTTCGTAGTTTCGTCAAGATCATTTAGGTTTGGCGGGCCGTCTCGCTCAGGCCAAAACGCGTTTAGCGCTTCGCAAGCCGCCTCGTACTCGCCGACTTTTTCCAATTGCTTTGCCAGATCGCAGCAGCGCCTCGCCCGCTCGACAGGGGTTAGTCCGCGAGTCTCTTCGCGCAGGGCAGTCAATTGAGCTGTTAAATTCATATGAGGGTTGCCTTTCTATTTGGGTGATACAATCTTTTACTCCGCGACGACTGGGCCGCGAGTTGACCTCTGCTGAGAACCAATCG
>QHXG01000031.1 GCA_003222845.1 Acidobacteriota bacterium
GGATCCACATGTTTCGGCAATCTGTTTTTTCACTTATAGCTCTCGTTACGCTTATTTCGACGCAAGCATATTCGCAGTCACCTGCCGGCCTAATGCCCGGCGTCGATCCAGCCTTCTTCAATGGACTTCATTATCGATTAGTCGGCCCGTCACGCGGCGGACGTGTGACGACGGTGACGGGCGTACCATCACAGCCGAAAACCTTCTACATGGGTGTAGCGAGTGGTGGTCTCTTTCGGACAATAGACGGAGGAGCGAGTTGGAATCCGATCACTGACGGGAAGATCCCGCTGGGCTCGACCGGGTGCGTGGCAATCGCCGATTCAGATCCGAACGTGATCTATCTCGGCACGGGGTCCGACGATGTGCGCAGCAACGTCTCGACCGGACGTGGCATGTACAAAACGACCGATGGCGGGCAGACGTGGAAGTTCATCGGCCTCTACAATGCGGGCCAGATTGGATCGGTTCGCATTCATCCGACGAATCCGAACATCGTTTGGGTCTCGGCGCAGGGCGACGCTTTCAAATCGAATGCTGAGCGGGGCGTCTTCAAAACCACGGACGGTGGACAAACCTGGCGCAAGGTTTTGTTCGTTGCCGATAACGTGGGCGCAATGGATGTTGAGTTGCAGCCCGGCAATCCGAATGTCGTTTACGCCTGGATGTCGCACCTCGAACGAAAACCGTGGACGATCATCAGCGGCTCGCGCGACGGCGGTTTCTATAAAAGCACCGATGGCGGCGAACACTTCACAAAGGTCACAACGGGACTACCGAACGAACTGATCGGCAAAGCGAATCTTGCAGTCACGGCCGCGAAACCGAATCGGATCTATGCGCTGATCGAAGCGAAGCCTGGGGGTGGACTGTATCGTTCGGATGATGCGGGACAGAGTTGGGTGCCGATGAATCCACAGCCGGCCTCGGTCGCTGCGGCGATGATTCAACGTCCATTTTATTACGTCGCGCTCGGCGCTGATCCGACAAATGCCGATGTCGTTTACGCAGGCGCAGAGGGATTCTTTAAATCCACCGACGGCGGCAAGACGCTTGCGATCTTTCGCACCCCGCACGGCGACAATCACGACATCTGGATCAGTCCGAAGGATGGAAACATCATGATTCAGTCCAACGACGGCGGCGCCAATGTTTCGTTCGACGGCGGTCGCACCTGGTCCACGCAACTGAATCAACCAACCGCGGAAATCTATGGCGTCTGGTTGGACAACCAGTTTCCCTATAGACTCTACGGCGCTCAGCAGGACAACACCACGATCATCATTTCGAGCCAAGCCGATCCTTACAACCGCGATGATTGGCGTCCTGGCCCAGGATGCGAAACCGGACCAATTATGCCATATCCGCGCGATCCCAATATTGTTTACGGTTCGTGTAAGGGACAGTACGGTGTGATGAATTTGAAAGTCGGACAGGAGAAAAACTATTGGGTCGGCGGTCAGTCACTCTACGGCAATCCCGCCAGCGATCTCATTTATCGCTTCCAAAGAGTCTCGCCGATGGCGACATCGCCGCACGATGCGGACGTGCTCTATTACGGCTCACAATATCTTCATCGCACGCGTGACAAAGGTATAACGTGGGAAAAGATTTCGCCCGATCTTACGGCGCATCCCAGTTGCTGTCAGGGCGCCAGCGGCGAGCCGATCACACGCGACGTTACCGGCGAAGAGTTCTACAGCACGCTCTACGCGATCGCGGAGTCGCCACTCGAAAAGGGAGTGATTTGGGTGGGATCCAACGATGGTCCTTTTCACGTCACGCGCAATAACGGCAAGACCTGGACCGACGTGACCCCGAAAGATCTTCCGCCGGGAGGACGTGTGCAATACATCGAACCATCGCCGCATCGCAAAGGCTCGGCTTACTATGCCGTCTACCGTTGGCTGCTTGGCGACTATCAACCATACGTTTATCGCACGGATGACTACGGAAAGACCTGGACGCGCTTGACTGATGGGAAGAATGGCATTCCTTCAGACTGGCCCACCCGCGTCGTGCGCGAGGATCCAAGCCGCGAAGGCTTACTTTACGCCGGAACTGAATTCGGCATCTTCATCTCGTTCGACAACGGCGCGCACTGGCAATCGTTCCAATTGAATCTGCCGAACGTGCCCGTTAGCGACATCAAACTTCATCGAAACGATCTGATCGTCTCGACGCAAGGCCGGGCCTTTTGGATCTTGGACAATATCAGTTCCCTCCATCAGCTCACGCCGCAAGTGAGCACTGCCGACGCACATCTCTTCAAACCGCGCGACGGATATCGCACCCGAGTTAATCCGACAGCGCTGGGGCCGACGATCGAATACTATCTGCCGAGCGCGCCCAACGGAGCGGTGACAGTCGAAATCCTCGATGCGAAAGGAGCGGTCATCAACTCTTACAACAGCGATGCGCCGGCGCCCACAGGCCGGGGAGGACGCGGCGGCGTCGTTGGTGCCGGCGAGACTCAAACGGAAGATCCAGATGCCGCGCCGACGCGAAGGTTCGGCCCTCCGCCCCCGCGGGTAACGAAGACAGCCGGATTGAATCGCGTTGTCTGGGACGTGAGGAACAAGGAAGGCGTGACACTTCCGCCCGGACAATATCAAGCCCGCCTCAAAGTCGGCGATAAGACATCGACGGAGCCATTTAACGTACTCATTGATCCGCGCGTTGCGGAAGACGGTGTCACCGTCGCGGATCTGCAAGAGCAATTCGAGCACAACATGCGCGTGCGTCAACTGGTGACTGACGTGAATCAGGTTGCGGCGCGAGTTCGCGATGCCCAGACAAAACTACGTAATGCCTCAAGCACTAATGGCGACAATGCGACCATATTGAGCGCGATTGCTGCCAGACTCTTCACTGAGCCCGTGCGCTACGGCAAACCAGGATTGCAAGCGCACATTACTTATCTCGCGAGCATGACTACCAACGTCGATCAGAAGATTGGGCGCGATGCCATCGAAAGATACGCAGTGTTGCGAAAGGAGCTGGATGCCATTCGCGCGGAGGTTGATCGCGCGCTTGGTTCCACACCAACAACGGCGTCAGGTAGTTGATAAATGCAACACTAGCTAACAGACGATGAAAAGAGTCATATGAAGAGCAGAAACATTCTAAACCTAACGGTGCTAATCCTCGTTATTGCGCCTCCCGTCATGGCCCAACAGACCGATCCGCCACGCACGCTCACCGCGTCGGATTACGCGCGGGCCGAAAAGTGGATGCCTTACAACACGAACCCGCTGGTATTTCGTTCCGGCGTTCGACCGACGTGGCAGGCGGATGATCGCTTCTGGTATCGAATCATGACGGCGGAAGGAAGCGAGTTTTTGCTCGTCGACGCCGCGAAAGGAACGCGCGCGCCGGCTTTTGATCATGCAAAACTCGCAGCGGCCCTCTCGGCAGCGACCGGCACAACGTATGACGCACATCATCTGCCGTTTACGGATTTTGAGCTTTCAGCCAATGGACAAACGATCTCATTTAGTATTCAACGGCGACGCTGGAACTGTGATCTAGTGGCCGACAAATGCAGCGCGGAGCGTACGCCCCCGGCGAGCGGACAACGTGGAGGCCGCGGCGGCCCGGCCAATGACATTCTCTCGCCGGACAAGAAACGCGCAGCATTTATTCGCGACTTCAATTTGTGGGTGCGCGATGTGGCCACAGGCAAAGAGACCCAACTCACTACGGACGGCGTGAAAGATTTTGGCTACGCAACGGACAATGCCGGTTGGATCCACAGCGATCGTCCGGTGCTGCTTTGGTCGCCGGACTCGAAAAAGATCGCGACCTTCCAGCAGGACCAGCGGGGTGTCGGCGAGATGTATCTGGTGGAAACCAAGGTGGGCCATCCGACATTGCAAGCCTGGAAATATCCGCTGCCCGGCGACGAAGTAGTTACCATGATCCAACGAGTCATAATCGAGGTCGACGGACCGCGCGTGATTAGACTGAAGCTGCCGCCCGATCAGCACCGCTCTACCTTGTGCGATGACCTTCAATGCCGGGGCGGTGAATGGGCCGATGTTGAGTGGACTTCGGATGCAAACCAGCTTGCCTTTGTCTCGACCTCGCGCGATCACAAGCACGAGCAGCTTCGCATCGCCGACACTGCGATGGGAACAATTCGGGACGTCCTGGAAGAGACAGCCGCCACCCAATACGAGTCGGGCCAGGGAAGATTTAACTGGCGCTACCTGCCGGCCACGAACGAAGTGATCTGGTATTCAGAGCGTGATAACTGGGGTCAGCTTTATCTCTACGATGCAACCACTGGCAAGCTGAAGAATCAGATCACGACTGGCGAAGGTACAGTGACTCAACTCTTAAGAGTCGATGAAAAGAATCGACGGCTTTACTTTCTCGCCGACGGACGTGAAAAGGGACGCGATCCGTACTTCGCACATTTCTATCGCGTCGGATTCGACGGAAAGAATCTGGCGCTGTTAACTACGGAGGATGCGAACCACGAAATCAGCCTGGCACCATCGGGCCGCTTCTTCTTCGATAGTTATTCCAAACCCGACGTGCCTCCCGTCGCCGTGTTGCGCGATGCGGACGGCAAACTGATTACTACACTTGAAAAGGCCGACATCTCGAAACTCGTGGCGGCTGGCTGGAAGCCACCCGTTCCCATCGTCGTTAAAGCTCGCGATGGGGTCACCGATCTTTACGGCCTGATGTTCAAGCCAACGAACCTCGATGAGAAGAAGAAATATCCGATCATCAATCACATCTATCCTGGCCCACAGGGCGGAAGCGTCGGCACCCGTTCGTTCTCCGCGGCACGCGGCGACCCGCAGGCGCTCGCGGAACTCGGCTTCATCGTCGTCGAGATCGATGGGATGGGAAACCCACTGCGGTCCAAGAAATTTCACGATGCTTATTATGGCAACATGGGCGACAACACTCTGCCGGATCAAGTGGCGGCGATGAAGCAACTCGCTGAAAAATACCCTTGGATCGATATTGAACGAGCCGGCATCTATGGCCATTCCGGTGGTGGTTACGCAACGGCAGATGCCATGTTTCGTTATCCGGATTTCTTTAAGGTCGGGATTTCCGAATCAGGCAATCATGACAATCGCGAATATGAAGACGATTGGGGCGAACGGTATCAGGGCTTGCTCGTGCGCGACTCCGGCGGCAAAACCAACTATGACGATCAGGCTAATCAGAACATCGCTAAGAATCTCAAAGGACACTTGCTGCTGGCGCACGGCACTCTCGATGACAATGTGCCGCCATACAACACGCTGCTGGTGGTCGACGCGCTCATTAAGGCGAACAAGGACTTCGATCTGCTCATGCTGCCGAATCAGCGACATGGTTATGGCAACGCCAGCAACTATATGACACGACGCCGTTGGGACTACTTCGTCCGTTATCTTCTAGGCGCCGAACCGCCAATGAACTACGAGCTGCGTCCGCCGGCCGCGCCGGGGCCGTAAACCCAAAAGCATCGACCCGCGCGTTTAGATCCTCACAGAATTCACGAACCTAAACTGAAACCTAAACCCGCAACCGAAATTCTTGACAAAGTTCTAGGGCGTTCCGTAAAATGCCCGGCCATCGGGTTGGTCTTTATATTTTATGGTCCGACCTTTCGTTGGACATACCTGTAGGTGAAGGGCTGTAGTGCGGACTACAGGTGTAAGCATTGGCAGATAGGTCTCGGGTTACCAGATTTAAAGCCGTTTCTCGGCCCCTTCGCATTCATCTAGTTGAACAAGGCCCAGCGTTAAGCTTGCGGCGCGACAAAGGCTGTCGAGCTACGCGGGATGGAAACAACCTGTCAACAAGGAGACGCTACCCATGCGATGCAGACGACTGATCTTTTTGGCCCCTTCTTTGATCGTACTTTTCGCGGCGCTGGTCAGTGGGCAAGGAACCAGCGGAGAGATTTCCGGCACCGTAAAGGACACTCAAGGAGCTTCCGTCCCGGGAGCAACCATAACCATTACCAACCTGGATACACCGTTTAAGCGTCAACTCACGACGAGCAGCGACGGGTATTATCGCTTCGTCGGTCTCCCTGTAGGCCGATACGAAGTGCGCTCCGAACATCAGGGATTTAAGATCGGCGTGATCAACTTGAAGCTCACCGTGGCCGAACAGTTGGTGGCGAATTTCGATATGGAGGTGGGCGCGTTCACTGAGCAAGTGATCGTCAATGTGACCAGCGGCGGAGAAGTCGAGACGAGCAGCTCTACTATGAGCGGCCTGGTCGACGAAAAGAAGATTCGCGATTTGCCGCTCAATGGCCGCGACATGGCGCAGTTGATCTTGCTTCAGCCAGGCGTCGTCAACAGCCGCGGAAGTGCGCAAACATCCGACACCGGTCGCGGCACTCGCTTTTCAGTCGCGGGCGCACGGCCCAGCCAGAATCTGTTCCAACTTGATGGAACGACCATCAATGATGCGCTCAACAACACACCGGGCAGCGCGCAGGGCTTACTTGTCGGCGTTGAAACCGTCAAGGAGTTCCGCGTCCTCACCACAAACTACAGCGCCGAATACGGACGCGCTACCGGCGGCGTTTTTATCGCCGTGACTAAGTCGGGCACCAATCAGTATCATGGCTCCGGTTTTGAATTCTTGCGCAATGATGCCTTGGATGCCGCAAACTTTTTCGACAACGCCAGCGGCCTCGGCAAAGGGCCCTTCCGGCGAAATCAGTTTGGCTTTACCGTCGGCGGTCCCGTCATGCTGCCGTTCGGCGAAGGAAAGAACGTTGGCTACAACGGCAAGAACAAGACTTTCTTCTTTACCAGCTACGAAGGTCTGCGCGAGACGAAAGCCATCACGACCACTGCCATCGTGCCTGACGACAACGCGCGACTTGGCATTCTGCCAGACCCGAGTAATCCAAAGACCAAAACAATAAAGGTTACGGTTGATTCGCGCAGCTTGCCGATCCTCGATTTGTATCCCAGAGCGAATGGCGGCCCTTCCCTGGACGCGAATGGAAATCCCACGGGAGCCGGACTGTTCGGCGGTACCACCAACCGCATATCGAATGATGATTTCTTTACGGTCAAAATCGACCACACCTTCTCGAATTCCAATTCGATGTTCGGGCGCTATCTTTACGACAACTCGGATCAAGTGCTGCCGCGAAACTTTCCTGAGTTTCCGAATCTCGCTCTGAACAAAAAGCAGGTAGTTACTGTCGAAGAGCGCGCAATCATCTCAACCAAGATGGTTAACGAGGTGCGCTTTGGTTGGAATCAGGCCAAGCCCCAGGAAGTGGTGCCAAACACAGGCCGAAGTTTCACGCTCATCAAGAGCAAAGACCTCGGCGAAATTGCGCCGGGAGGACTTACCGCCACCGGCACTGATCGGACGAATCCGAAGAAGTTTTTCCTTAACAACTTTCAATTCACGGACAATCTTTCGATTGTGACGGGACGACATACGCTGAAGTTCGGTGGAACTTTCGATCGCTTCCAGTATGACGGCGATTCGGAAAGCCGTTCGCGCGGGCAACTGCGCTTTAAGACCTTGTCTGACTTACTCACGTTCAAGGTGCAGGACATTCAGGGAGCGAGCATCGATTCAGACTTCGCGCGCAACTATCGCCAATCTCTGCTCGGGCTTTTCATCCAGGATGATTTCAAGTTCAATCATCGTCTGACGCTCAATCTCGGTCTGCGCTACGAGATTGTGACCACCCCGCATGAAATTAATGGCAAGGTTTCCAATCTGAGAAGCATTACCGACCCGGCAATGACGGTTGGCCCACCGTTTTTCAAACCCACCCATTTGAATTTTGCGCCACGCGTTGGGTTTGCGTATGACCTCTTCGGTGACGGAAAAACGGCACTGCGCGGCGGCTTCGGAATGTTTTACGATCAGCCGTTGTTCAGCATTTACCGCAATCCGATCTTCCGTGGCCTTCCCTTCGTCAATCGCGCCACCGTAACCGGGATCACCGCGCTGCCGGTTGATTCGTCAATCTTCAAGCTCGGGACCGACACTACTACCGAGGTCTTTCAATTCAAGCTGCGCCCTGCTTATGTGATGCAGTACAACTTGAACGTCCAAAGGCAATTCTTTGGCAATACGATCGTTTCGTTGGCTTATGTCGGCTCGCGAGGAGTAAATCTTTTCGGCCAGGGTGACGTGAACACCGCGATTCCGACGCAGGTACTTCCGGGCGGAATTGAATTCTTTGCGGCCGGCAGCAAGCGCCGGAATACAAATTTCGGTCAGGTCCGCCAAATCTACCAGGGCTTCAATTCCTGGTACAACTCGGGCACTGCGAGCATGGCCCGGCGCTTCAGCAACGGTTTGCAGTTTCAGGCGTCTTACACCTTCGGCAAGTCGCTCGATGAAAGAAGCGGTACCAGTGGCCGGCAGGAATTCGACGTTGGGCAAGCGCGAGCTTTTGATCCTTATCATCGAAATCTTGATAAGGGACGTTCAAACTTCGATGTGCGGCACAGCTTCGTAGCCAATGCGACGTACGATTTGCCTTTCGGTAAGAATATGAAAGGCGTGAGCGGTTTGCTGGCAGCAGGTTGGCAGTTCAATACAATCGTCTCGCTTGCCTCCGGCGTGCCTTTCAGTGTTCTCCTCCTGGGCGATGCGGACCAGGACGGCACGGATGACAATGCCGGGCGACCCAATCTGCTTCCGGGAGTCAGCTTGACCCCGCCGGGCGGACCAACCGCGAACCTTTGGTTCAATCCCGCGGCATTCGCGCCGCCCGTGCCCGGGTTTCGTGGCAACTCCGGAAGAAACATTCTGACGGGGCCGAACTTCAAGAGCGTCGATCTCTCGATCGTCAAAAACTTCCGCATTGACGAGCAGCGCAGTTTCCAGTTTCGTACCGAGGTATTCAATCTCTTCAATCGCGCTAACTTCGATGTGCCGGGCAATGCTGAGGACGGCGAGCAGATCTTCAATTTCATCACCAGTCCTAAAGCAACAGATCCCTGCATTGCCGGCACCAGGACCACGGCGAGTTGCTATACGCTGCCGTCCGGCGTGGGGCAGATTTTCAGGACTGTGGGAGATTCGCGCGAGATTCAATTTGCGTTGAAGTTCATCTTTTAGGAATGCTTTTTGAAGAACTCCCTTCCTTTGGGAGAGGGCCTGAGCAAAGTAGGTTACACGTAAATTATTTTGGGGCTTCTTTCGCACGCAAACCCTCACCCTAACCCTCTCCCAAAGGGAGAGGGGATAACAAAGATGAAGCTTTCAAAGATCGATTTTATGAAGGGCACGGCGCTCGCGCTATTGTTGGTTGCCGCAGTGACGGTTCTCGCTGGGCCGCGAGTTCAGGAACGACGCGAAGCCCAAGAGAAAACAATTCTTCCCGAGAATTACTTTCCCGACGGCGCCGGACGGGACCTTATCTTTCAAGGCTGCGTGCAGTGTCACGATCTACGAAACACTGTCGCGCAACGCAAGACGGCCGCCGGATGGAAACGAACCGTGGATGAAATGATCTGGCGCGGTGCGCCGTTAATGGCTGACGAAGCCGAGACGATTACAAAATATCTCGCCGTGTCGTTCGGTCCCGACAAACCTATCCCTGAGGAATTGAAGAAAAAATCAACGGGTTCTAAGCATTGAGAGATTTAGTCAAGGACTACCTCGGGAAAAAAGTCTCGCGTCGTAGCTTCATTAGCAAAGCGACCGCTGCCGGTTTCACTGTGGCTGCGGCTCGCTCTTCGCTGGGCGCCCTCGAACCAATCGTCCGTGCTGAAGTAGGGCAAACTGTTAGTTTGCGAGATGCAGCCACGCAAACTAACAGTTTGCGCTACAGTTTGCGCCAAGGCACCGGCGGTGAGTTGCTCGCCGAGCAGATTCGCTCTACCGGCACGCGTTTTATTTTCATCTGCAACAGTTCGGGTATGGGACCGCTTTGTGACGCGCTGGTTGATCGACCCGATCTGCAACTAATCCAAGGGGTGTCGGAAAACCAGGCGGTGGCGATGGCCGACGGCTATGCGAAGGCGACGGGACAAGCGTCGTTTGCTTGCTTCAGCCGCGTCGGTGGGCCAATCGCCAGCGCCAACATGTACAACGCGATGAAGGATCGCACGCCGGTCGTGATCGTCACCGATCACATGGACTCGCAAGCGGACGGTCGCGATGGGCACGAAGACCTGGACGACTGGCTCGACGCCTTTAAGCAATACACCAAATGGCGCTGGCTGGTTAAGGAAGGCAATCGCATTCCCGAATGGGTGGCGCATGCGTACAAGGTTTCTTCGACCGCGCCCGGTGGTCCAACTTTCGTTCGCATTCCGCGAAATGTCCTTTACCAAAACCACAAGGCCGTAATCTTCTCGCGCGAAAGCATTTCAGTGTCGATGGACATAACGCCGAATCCTAAACATATCGAGCGGGCCGCGCAGATGTTGATTGAAGCGAAAAGTCCGATCCTGCATGTGGGACATGAGGTAACGGTCTCTGGCGGACGCGCGGCGCTGGTTGAATTGGCGGAGCTGCTCTCAATTCCAGTCACGCAGGCGTGGAGTTGGGCCGCAGATTTTCCCACCGATCATCCTTTGTACCTGGGCGGCTACCTCGACCCGATGCGTTTTCCGGACCCGATCGATCTCTTCATGAACCTGGGCACGAACCTGCCTGATCCGGGAAGCGGCCCTTCCGCGATTCCGCAAACGGCAAAAATAATTCATGCTCGCGTCGATAGTCGCCAATTGGGTGCCGACTATCCTACCGATCTCGCCATCGTCGCCGATGTGAAAGAGACAGCGCGAGCGTTGACCGAAGCCCTTAAATCGATGGCCACGAAAGAGCGGTTTGCAACACTTCGGCAGACGCGCGGGACTGCGACCAGGAATTTCACCGACAAATTAAAGCAATCTTATCTGACCGCCGCGCGCAACGTCACCTGGCCGCGACTTCTGCTGACGTTGAATGAATCGCTGGAAGAGGACGCGATCATAGTTGAAGAAGTCGGCACTGAAGATTGGATCCTGCGTTCATTTCCCTTTGCGGATGGCAAGAAGACGAAGGTTGGCCGCACGCTGGGTCGTTCGCTTTGCTGGGGCATGGGCGCTTCGATTGGAGTCAAACTGGCGCGTCCCGATAATCAGGTAGTCTCGCTTCAAGGAGATGGCGGTTTTCTTTTCGGACAGACAGACTCGCTGTGGGCCATGTCGCGATACGACGTGCCCATCATCACAATCATTTGCAACAACCGCAGTTATGACGAGCCGCGCAACAACATCATGATGAAAGGCGGACGCTCGCGGCAGGAAAACAGGGACATGATCTGTTATCTCGGCAGTCCCGACGTTGAGTTCACTCATCTCGCCAGCGCTTATGGCATCCGCGGTGA
>QHXG01000667.1:0-3726 GCA_003222845.1 Acidobacteriota bacterium
GAGACCAGGACCGGCGGCGCCGCGATGCGAATCAGGGTCAGGAAGTGGCGACGATAAAGCCGCACCGCTCGATCTATTAGATCGCCGGCGCCGAGGGGGGCAAGTGATAAATCGCTTGGGTTATTCAAAGGGCCGTTCATTTTGAAGGCTAAAGCCCAATAATCATAGCGTCATTCCCGGCAACGAAAAAGGGCAACCACTTCGGCTGCCCTTCAAAAAGCTGCGTGCATGATACAGACTCATTTTTTGCATTTCTGCATCAAGTCTACCATGTGTCCAACGGAAACTAAGGAGACGGTTTTGTTTTGGACGTGGGCGTCGTCGCATCCAAGCCCTTGAGCTTCAGAATAACCTTGCGAAGCTGTTCGGCATCCGGAGCGGTCGGGGCCAGTCTAAGGTAAGTTTCTAATTCGACTATAGCGTGGCTCTTGTCTCCCCGCGAACTATAGATGATTGCCAATAATCTGTGAGCTTCCTTCATCTCATCGCCGCCGAGCTTGATCGCGGTTGATAATTCCTTTTCCGCTTCGTCAAATTTTCCGAGGTAGGCGACCGCTTGCCCAAGGAAGTAGTGGCCAACCGCGTTATCATTCTTCATCTTCACCGCTTCACGCGTGACCGATTCCGCATCAGCCCAGCGTTTTTGCATTACCAGCACGATCCCGCGATTCATAAGCGGCATAAACGCCTTGGGATCGATCTTCAGCGCCGCAACCAGCGCGTCGTCCGATTTCTGCAGCTCGTTGAGTCTCATGTACTGCACGCCCATTTCATTGTACGCGAGCATGAAACCGGGATACTCAGTAATCGCACTTTTCAATTGTTCAATGGCCCCGAGCCGGTCTCCCGTCTTGGCGAGTTCGATGGCTTTGTTGTAGAGCTCCATCGCATGTTTGGGCACACCTGCGGTATCGGCATTTACAACGCTGGGTTTACCGGCCCCGCCACTCTTGATAACAAGGCGAATGTTCACGTTGTAGTTTTGCGGCGGAAAACCGCGGGGCTGGATGATCGATACGACTTGCGAGAAAGGTTCAAAGTCCTTTTCTTTATTGATAACAATTGTGTAATCCCCGGATACTAGCCCCTGAAATGTGAATTTTCCGTACTCGTCGCTCATTGCGACCCGGTCGCCCCTGGTCATCGTTTGGATCCGAACGGAAACGCGCCGCTCGAGACGCTGCCCAGTTGATAGAAGAATCATCCCCGTGATCGCGTTCCCCCCACCCAGACCCGTATCGGTTGCTCCCGGCGGAACAATAACCTGAGCTGTTACTGGAATCGCAAAGCACAGGGCAAATAAAACGACGGACATTAGTCTGAGTACTTTGCTCTTTAACATAACCTCACCTCAATCAGCTTCCGCTGGTCCGATCGTGTGTCTTGGGATTTCTTATGTTCCGGCATTCTTAACTTAAGATGCCAGTCTACTACTCTCAAAGCGATAATAAAAAGGCGTTGCCGATATCTCCGACAACGCCCTTGAATGGACCGAACGTGGAGCCGATCCAGCAGTTATGAACTTCGCCGGACTAGAACCTCAACTGTCCGATAAAGTTTATACCACGCGCGTTTCCACGCTGAGTGGTAACCAGACCGAACGTGGTCGAATCGAAATTCTGAGTACTGAAAATGAAATTCGGATGGTTCAAGATATTGATGGCCGTGGCCTTGATCTCAAACCTGACTCGTTCCGTGATCGGTATCCTCTTCGTCACACTGAAGTCGAAGTTGAAGTACCGCGGCCCGTCGAGGCTGTTTATCGGGAAATTGCCGAAGGTACCCGGAGCGGGGGCCGTTATCAATCCGGCCTTTATTTTCGAGGTGGCAACTTTGCCGGCCGCATTGTCAGTGATGTCCAGGATATTTGGGTTGATGAAAAAAACACCGCCCGCTGTCTTGAACAAGCCCACGTTGTTTTTGAAATCGGCAAAGCTGATACCGGCCAGCTGCGCCCCATTATTAGCCGGGGTGCAGGAACCGTTCGCGTTTAAGGGTCCTATACAGTTGAATGTCGCTCGGCCTGAGGAGATGAAGAAAGGAACACCAGTCGACCAGGTGACAATAGCTCCGGTAGTCCAGCCCCCTACGATCCGGTCCACGAAACGGTTAGAACTGTTCAAAAAGGCATGACCGTTTCCGAAGGGAAGTTCGTAAATGCCGTTGGCTACGAAGCGTTGCGTTTGGTCCTGGGTCGAGCGACGATAATCCGACCTCTTGGGTAAGTGAAGCGAGAGACGGTTAACCAGATCGCTCTGATTGTTTCCTTGGGCGTCGACCGCGTCACCCATTGCCTTGCTCCAGGTGTAGTCGGCCTGGAACTGGAGTCCGTGTGAGAACCGGCGACGCAACTCGATCTCTAACGCGTTATAGTTGGACTTTGCGTCATTGAGCAAGACCCGGGCAAAGGTGGCGTTTGGATTTGCTACGAAAAAGTTCGCCGGCAGTCCAACTGCTACGCTCTCGCGATTGGTTCTATATGCTGAATTGAACGCCAACGTACTCGCCATCGTGCCTATGTTGTTAGCGGTGAGATTCGAAATGAACGTGGTACTCGAATATCCGCTACTGGCTGACACCGCCGTTCCGCCGGTGCCGGCAACGCCAAAGAATTTGTCGAGAATGGGCAGCGCCACGCAGCCCGCGCAGCCGGGTGCGAAGCTTGAGCCACCACGAGCTGCGAGGTTCTTCTGGGCGTTAAGGAATTCCTGCAGGAACCCATTTTCGAAGATGTTAACTTCGTTAATGTCCTGCGCCCGCCATGAATTGGGAGAGCGGTTGCCGCTGTACCGGATCTCAAGGGCGGTGTCCTTCATGATCTCGCGCTCGATACCGAAACTATACTGGTGTACGTAAGGGCTGCGAAGGTTTGGATCGACCGTCCAGAGACCGTTGCCGGAATTGAGCAGGAAATTCTGCCTATCGGTAATCGGAATTTGAAATGTTGGAGTATCCAGAGGTACACCCCCGGGGCCCAGTACGCCAACCAAATTATTGGTATGCGGGGTGACGCCACTCAGCGATGAAAGGTTAGCCGTCGCGATCAGCCCAGGGTTGGTGGTTCCGGTTCCCAAAAGGTTAGTGAACGTTGTGACCCCGTCATGCAGATAGGTGATCGAGTACCCGGCGCGGATAGAACTCTTGCCTTCATCACCAAACAAAAGGTGGAACGGTCCGGACTTAAAGCGGGGCGAGTAGGCAAAGCCAACGAACGGTGCGAAGTTGTTCCAATCATTCCTGTAAAGCCCGATGCCGGTTTTGCCGCTGACGAACTGCTGTGTAGCAAAGCCCTGTGTTTGAGTGCCGGGAGCTGCGGTGGGCTTGAAGAGATTACCAAATCCCGATATGCCGTACAGATCACTATATTTCGGTTGGATGGCCAGCCCATTCGGAACGGTAGGAACACCCATATAGTCCCAGCGCACGCCATAGTTCAGCGTAAAGTTACTCTTCATACGCCACTGGTCCTGTGCGAAGAGTGCCAGATCTTTTTCCTGGACGGTTCTTGATCGCGTAGCCCCAAGTACAAAACCGGACGTGGGACTCGTCACATTGAATGTCTGGCTCGAGGAACCTAATAGCCCGACGATCGCGGCATATGTGGTCGTTGCGGCCGTCAGATTCGCGTTCGAGCCGAAAGGCAGGTTGGCCAGTGTGAATCCGGTACCGTTAGCCGCATTGGTTCCCAACTGGATCGTCTGGTTAATACCGGCGTCGTTCCGGCTT
>QHXG01000667.1:3750-4457 GCA_003222845.1 Acidobacteriota bacterium
GGCTTATGCCCAGAACGTTCTGCCGATCACCGCCAATCTTCAACGAGTGCTTGCCTTTGACCCACGAAAGCGTATCGGTTACCTGATTAACAATGGTGTTTCGAGGCTGGGGCATGAACGTATTGTCATAGTTAACGAGCACCCCCGGCAACGATATAAATGGCGCTGTCGGTGGCGTGTCGCGATTGAAATCTACCGGGGCCCATTGGCGGCCATACCGCAATTCATTAGTCACGCGACTTCCAAAGGTTGAGATTAGTGCCGGCGTGACCAGATTTCGGGTTGATGCCTGAAACGCATTAACGCCGCCCGGAAACGGAGCATCGATCCCGTTCGTGAAAACATCGGGGTGGGTCGAAGTGATGACCCTGCTGAAAACGAATTCAAGTTTATGCGAACCCAGACGCGTGTCTTTTACGAGTTCGTGGTCATACCTGAAAACGTATTTATCGTTGATGGTAGTTTCGGTGACATTGAAAGTGTAGCAGCCGATGTTGAAACCATCGCTGTTTGTGCAGTTGAAGTTATTGGCAACCGGGATCAACCCGAGATGCGCCGTCATGACCGGGTCAAGCGTATGGACGTTGCCGATCGCTAGAAGATTGACTGTCTGAAGGGCGCCATTTGTGCCAACGTACTGGAACGTACCGGTCCTTGCGGATGCCGTTTAGACACCGTTGCGATTATTGGTCCTGTCCAGCCGCTGA
>QHXG01000667.1:4621-5001 GCA_003222845.1 Acidobacteriota bacterium
TAACACCTGAAGGAAAGCGCCGCCATGGAAATCGTTTGTACCACCCTTGGTGACCAGATTGATCTGTGCAGCGCCGCGCCCTGAATCCGAGCCAACAGTACCGGTGGTAATACTGAATTCAGCCGTGGAGTTCAGCGATGGAGTGGTGATGGCGAAGAACGAACTCGTCTTGACGAAGTTGTCCATCGCGTTGATGCCGTCCTGGGTGAGATTGACTGCAGTTTGCCGAAGGCCGCTTACCGACGCACCTCGTGTGTCCGTTCCGATCACCGCGATTCCGGCCTGCAATGCAGCAAGTTCGACCGGGTTTCGATTACCAAGCGGAAGATCAACGACCTGTCTGGTGTTGATAACATTGGTAAGGTTTGGGCTGGTCGTAT
>QHXG01000032.1 GCA_003222845.1 Acidobacteriota bacterium
CGCGACGCCGCTCGTCGCGTTGCCGAAGGTGTTGTTGCGGCCGATCGTGTTCGGATGATTGAAGACGTTGAAGCCCTCGGCGCGTAAAATCAAATGAACCGACTCAGTCAGGCGAAACTCTCTTTCGACGAAGGGTGAAAAGTCGTAAAGCGGATTCCCGCGAAAGGTGTTTCGTCCGACCACGACTCCGTTTATCACCGGTCGATCGGTGTTCGAACCGTCGCCATTGTTGTCCACGCCTGTGGTCGCGTTGAAGGGCCGCGCGGAAGCCAGCGTAGCAAGTCCGCCAATTACAAAATGCTGCGGCAGCGCCCACCATCCGCTGAGCGCGAACCTATGCCGCTGATCGAGAATGCTGTCCCCGCGCTCGAACGCGCCGAGCTGATTCGCGTCGTTGGCATCACCGCCAGGTGCGTCAGGCTCGACCGTATTCGTCGTGTGCGACCAGGTGTAACTGGCGAGCATAGAAAAGTGGTGACTGAACCGCTTGGTCAGATTCAGTTGCATTCCCGTGTAGAGGCTTTCTCCGTTGTTGATTACGGTCAAGATGCGTTTGTAACCATTGGCGACGGGAACGATTGGACGAGTTGCATCGGCGGCAGCCACTGAACGCGTTTGCCCAGGCACGGTGCGCACAAACAATGAAGGAGAATTCAGGTCGAGCGTGCGATTGATCTTAATCGTGTGCTGCCAGACAAAGTCGGCGCTGAGGATCCACTCCGGCGCCAGTTCACGTTCGATACCAACCGATCCCTGCTGGGTGTAAGGATTGAGCAGCTTGCTTGGATATCCTTTCAGTTTGGTTACGTCGAAGAACTGGTTATAGAAAGCCGCACGGCCCGGCCGGATGGTGATATCGCGCGCCGGCAACGCTGCCCCTGGCGGAAATGCGCCAATCGGCGCCAGCGAAGTTGGAAACCCGAGGCCGCCGGGACTAACCGTATAGGTAAACACGCCGGTTGGTCCGCCCAGCGAGAACGTGGCTTGAGTGTTGGCGGGAATTTCAGAATAGTAGATTCCGTAACTGCCGCGCAGTACGGTCCTCGCATCGCCATTAATGTTATAGGCAAAACCAAACCTTGGCCCAAAGTTATTCTTGTCGTCAGTGAATGTCTGCCGGTCATATCGCAGTCCGAGATTAAGCGTGAAGTCTCGGCGCACCTTCCAATCATCCTGACCAAACAATGACCAGAGCCATTCGTTGACATGATAAGTCGCGGCGCCGAAACTCTGCGTAAAAGTGGAAACGTTGGCGATTGTCAACGACGATGTTGGAACGCACACCAAATTCGCTGGTGGCGTGCAGCCAGCGTTAGCCGCAAATCGAAACTGGCCCGACAGGAATCCCGAGCCGAACTCTTGCCCGATGCCGCCCGACGAAGAGCGCACCGCGTCGCCGCCAAACCGCACGTAGTGTTTGCCTTTGGTCCATGAGAGCGTGTCAGCGAACTGCACTTCGTGATTCGTCAGATTGGCAATGCGCGATTCGCCTTCGGTCGAAGCCAGCACACCCGAACGTATCAACTGGACCGAAGGCGTGGCGGGATCGAAGCGGGTAATGGGCGAGCCAAACAGGAGTTCAAAACGCAGATCGTTCACGAGAGTTGGTTTGAAGATCGCGTTCTCCGCCGCCTGAATCAAGTATCCACGCCGGCGAAATGTGCGCGCGGCGCTGGGCAGAGTGTTGACCCCAACTGCGTCTTGCGGATTCGTGTCGTCGAAATTATCGAAATTGAATCGGCCGCTCAGCGTGTTCCGGCTGTTGAGTTCGTGATCGACCCGGCCCATTATCAGTTCCTGATGATAGATGCCGCGAAACACTCCCGGCGCCAGTGGCGTGGTGATCACGGAATCTCGTTTTTCATCATTGTATTCGGCAGAAATCAGAAAGTGTGTGCGGTCACTCGTGATCGGCCCTGAAATGGTACCGCTGATTTCCGCCAACTGATCCGGCGTGCGCTGACTCAATGTCGTAGCCGGCGCTCGCGCCTGAAGGCTTGGCGGCCGCCACAAACCAATAAGGTCTCCGTGAAAAGAGTTGGTGCCCGATTTGGTTACGAGATTTATCGCGCCCCCCGCGTTGCGGCCGTATTCTGCCGAAATACTGTTCGATACCACGGTGAATTCCTGCAGGGCTGACAACGGAATATTCGTGAAGATTGTCTGTCGTCCCCATGAATCATCTCCACTACTGCCGTCAATCACATAAGAGTTTTGCCGCCGTCCGCCACCATTGATGATAAAGAGAAAATTATTCAGAAATAGATCACCCGTGCCACGAGCCGGCCGCACGGCAGAATCAGGGAGTACCAGAGACGTTGCCTTACGTCCAAGGACCGGAGTCTCTTCGATCTTCTTGCTGTCGAGACGTACGTTCAAAAGAGCATTGTCGGATTTCACGCCTTCGGCAGTGCCTATTACCGTTACGTTTTCGGTGGAGCCGCCCGGAGCCAAGGTCACATTAATTGTCGCGGTCTCGTTCGCACGCAACTGAAGGGCGCTTCTTTCCTGCGCCGCGAAGTTCGGCGCGCTCACCTTCAGCTTGTAACCGCCAGTCAGTGGCAGACTCGTGATTGCGTAGGCGCCGCTGGAATCGCTTTGCGCTTCGCGTCGCAGACCAGTCTGTTCATTCGTCAAAACAATGTGCGCTCCCGGAATCGCGGCGCCGTTCGAATCAACAATCTGCCCGCGAATAGATGCGGTATCAGGCGTCTGCGCCAGCGACGCGACACTCGCGAAGAGTATCAATCCGGCGAGCAGGCCAAAGTGAAGCGTGGTTCGTTTCAGCATCTCAGTTCTTCGACTCTGATAGGGCACGACGAGCAGGGGAAGATGGAATTTAGCCCGCCGTGAGGAATTACTACCAGCCGCCGTTGACGCGCAGATTCAAGTCGCTGATCATTCAGAAAGTGGAGGCGACGAAGGACTCTGACGGCGAGGCGCGGATGCCCGCCAGCAAATTGATAACAAGGTGGCGTTGGTCGTCGCTTTCGGCTATGTGCCCAGAGAGGATGGCGCAAAGGCTCTGGCCAAACTAATCGTGACTGCGATCAAATAGCAGCGGCCCTGTACCTCCAAGCTGGAAATTAGGTATTGACGCTAGTACGACTTATAATCATACTTTTATGGTTCGCAAAGGTATAACTCATGGCAAACGTCAAGACTGCAATTTCCCTGCAAGAGTCCCTTTTTGAGCAAGTCGAGACGCTGGCGAACGAAATGCACGTTTCCCGCAGTCGTTTGTTCGCGCTCGCGTTGGAAGACTATTGTCGTCGTCATCAGAATCTGAAATTGCTCGATAGGATTAACCAGGCATATCAGGATCCATCAGATCCAGCTGAGAAGAAGCGACTGCGCAAAATGCGGAGCCAACACCGCAAGGCGGTCGAAGGCACATGGTGATCAATCAAGGCGATGTCTTCTGGGTTGATCTGGGAAATCCTGTCGGATCCAGTCCTGACTATCGTCATCCCCACGTCGTTATTCAAAACAACCTTTTCAATCGAAGCCGCATTAACACCGTGCTGGTCTGCGCGCTTACGTCAAATCTCCGCCGAGGTGACGCGCCAGGTAACGTACTTCTTGAATCAGGGGAAGCGGACCTGCCGAAACCAAGCGTGGTCGTGGTCTCGCAAGTGTTTGCAGTTGATAAGAGCCAACTAACCGAGCACATTGGAACGCTCTCGCGCAAGCGTTTACGTCAAATTTTAGACGGCCTCAAGCTGCTCACTGAGCCGCGTGAAGTGGAGTAGGTTGAGAGGAATCTGGCGCTAAAATTACAGGCTATTGTCCAAACCAACCAATCGGCTTGCCAGAGAGGTCGACCCAGACGCTCTTCACCTGGGTATAAAGTTCCAGCGCGTGTTTGCCCATCTCGCGGCCATAGCCAGATTGCTTGTATCCGCCGAACGGTGACGCGGCATTGAACATGTTGTAGGTATTGATCCAAACGACCCCGGCCTTCACCGCGCGGGCGAAGCGATGCGCGCGCGTGATGTCGCGCGTCCAGATGCCCGCGGATAATCCGTACATCGTCTCGTTGGCTTGTCGAATCAGATCGTCGTCGTTGTCGAAGGTGATTACCGAAGAAACCGGACCAAAGATTTCTTCCTGCGCCACGCGCATGCGGTTGTTCACCTCGCTGAAGATTGTCGGCTGAAAGAAATAGCCGTTCTGTAGTGCGCCTTCGAGTTTCGGTTGCTCGCCACCGGCGAAGATGGTCGCACCTTCTTCACGAGCGACGCCGACGTAACTCTTGATCTTGTTGAGTTGCTCTTCGGAGACCTGTGGACCCATCAACGTGGACTTATCCATCGGATCGCCGACCTTGATTTTCTCTGCTTTTTCTTTGAACCGACCGAGGAACTCTTCCTTAACTTTCTCTTCGACAAAGAGACGCGAACCGGCGCAACACACTTGTCCCTGGTTGAAGAAGATTCCCATCATCGCGCCGTTCACTGCCTGATCGAGATCGGCATCGGCGAAAATCACGTTCGGCGCTTTGCCGCCGAGTTCGAGCGAGACTTTAGTCAGGTTCTCAGCCGCAGCTTTAGCAATCAACTTTCCGACTTCGGTTGAGCCCGTGAATGCGATCTTGTCGATGCCCGGATGAGAAGCGAGCGCCGCGCCTGCGGTTTCGCCATATCCGGGAATGATGTTGACGACTCCTTCAGGAAACCCTGCCTCCTGGATCAACTTCGCCAGTTCAAGCGACGTAACCGGCGTCTGTTCAGCCGGTTTCAAAACCACTGTGTTGCCTGCTGCTAATGCGGGGGCGAGTTTCCAAGCGGCCATTAACAAGGGAAAGTTCCAGGGAATGATCTGTCCGCAGACGCCAACCGGCTCGCGCAAAGTGTAATTGAACATCTGCCCCGGAACCGGAATGGTCTCGCCTTCGATCTTCGTCGCCCAGCCCGCGAAATATTCAAAGTTCTCAACCACGCCGGGCAGATCGATGTAGGTCGATTCCCGAATCGGCTTGCCGTTGTCCGACGTTTCAAGCTCGGCGAGCTCCGCCGCGCGCTGCTCGATCAACTGCGAAAGCTTGTAGAGCAGACGTCCCCGATCCCGCGCGCTCATCTTGGACCATTTGCCGGTCATAGCCTTGCGAGCTGCGGCCACGGCTTTATCAACATCGGCTTTGTCGGCCTCAGCGACTTCGGCAAACGTTTCGCCGGTGGCGGGGTTCGGCGATTTGAAAGTCTCGCCGGATTCCGCATCGACGAATTGTCCATCGATGAAAAGTTGATAACGACGCGGCGCGGTTTGAATTGGTTGTGGTGTTGACATGATTGCTTGTTCCTGAAAAGTTTCGATTGAACGAGATGAAATCTATCATCGCGGAGTGATGAAAGTCTAAGTGAGTCCGCATGCTGATTGCACAGAAACTTCATGACTTGTAAGATCTTAACTGACCCTCAGCAACAATTCACAGTAACAGCGATTAGCCTCCGTAGAGTGGCCCACGACAAAAAAGGAAGATTCGAAATGATCAGAAAACTGAAATCCGGCAAGTATCGTCTGTATTCACGTAAAAAGGATCCCAAGACTGGCAAGCGGCGCAACCTCGGCACGTTCGACACCAAAGAGGGAGCGAAGCAGCACGAGCGTGAGGTGCAATTCTTTAAGAAGAAGTAGAGCACGATCGCAGCCAGCCAGATTCGCTCTGGATTGATTCTTTCGGGTAGTTGGTTAGTTTAGAGTTCAAGCCTTAGCTTGTGCTTTTGCCAGGAGCCTGAGGGCTGAACTCTAAACTTCAAATTGACCGACTACTTTCTTTCGGATCAGCTTGATCTTGGAAGCTATCCCGGAGATAATGCGGCCCAAAATCAATAGCTTCTATCCAGGGGGGTCTCGGCCATGAAGTCGCTTGTTGCCTTCTTGCTTCTGCTGACTGTCATCAGTCCAGGAGTAGTCACTCAAGCCCAAACTACGCCTCGCAGACAAAACAACGGTGCGCCCAGTAAGCCGCGCAACCAGACCATGCGGATATGCCAGGGTCTTCCGATCCCCGAAGGCTACGTCATCATTGCTTATATGACGTCGTCTGCCTGCCCTCATGGTGCGTACCTGCTCAAGCAGCAGGACGATTATGAGAGTTCGCTAGCGGTGGGCCGAAAAGCGCGCCAACCCGTGGAAGAATCAGCAGAGTCAGCAAGCGGACCCACAAAATCATCAACAGCGAATAGATCGGCGCCATCAGCACAAGCGACAAGAAAATCTGTTCAGCGGCTAAAAGCTTCCGCTGACCCGAGCGGAATGCCGTCATCGTCAGTCAAAAACTCCGGGCCCGCTGCGTCTGCGTCAATCACGCGTCCGCGCCGAGTCTCGACTCAATCACAGGGCACGCAGCAATCGCGGGTCATGCAGCAATCAAGCGGCACAGAGGAATCTCAGCAAACACCGCCTTCGTTGATCGGCAGCGAACCTGCACCTGCTCTCCGGCCACCAACTTTGGCTAACTCAGGAACAACGCCTGCCACCTCACCGGCGAGTGATTCTTCTGCTGATGGTCTTTCCGCGCCGGGGCCGGAAGAAGTCGGCGAAGGAGACGTGGTGCGCGTCGACACCACACTGGTCACAGTACCCGTGAGTGTGCTGGATCGGCAGGGGCGTTTCGTCCCGAATCTCCGACGCGAAGATTTTAGTGTCTTCGAAAATGGCGTCGAGCAACCAGTCGCCTATTTCGAGCCGGCAGAAAAACCTTTTACGGTGGCGCTTCTATTGGACACTTCGGCTTCGACGCATTTTCACCTTTCGGAAATCAAAGAAGCCGCCATTGCGTTTGCCAAAGAACTGCGTCCGCAAGATCGCGTGCTCATCGTGAGCTTCAACGATGAAGTGCTGCTCCTGACCGAAGCCACGAACGACCTCAACCTCATCGAAACTGTTATCGAAGAAAACGTTAACACGGGCAACTCTACCCGCCTCTACGACGCTGTGGACCTCGCCGTTAAGGAGCGTCTGAACAAAATCAAGGGGCGTAAAGCCATTGTGCTCTTCACCGACGGCGTCGACACCTCGAGTAATCCGGCCACATATCAGAGCACTTTGCGCGAAGTGGAAGAACTCGATGCGCTCATTTATCCAATTCAGTACGACACGACGGATTACCTGCGCGCGATGCAAGGCGCCGGCAGCGGAACCGTGACAGTCGTTACCACCAGAAGGGGACCGTTTGGTACGACTACCTCACAACAGACCTATAACGTCCCCGCGAACGGCGGGGCTCCGATTCCTGGTACGACCAAGGCGGATTACGACCGAGCGGATCGATACCTCCATGCGCTGGCAGATAAAACCGGCGGCCGGCTCTACCAGGCCAATGACACGGCGCAACTGGCGCAAGCCTTCAACAGGATCGCCGAAGAACTGCGCCGCCAATACACACTTGGCTACTATCCCAAGACGGATAACGTGGATGGCAACGAGCGCCACCAAATCAAAGTCCGCGTGCGTCAACCAAACCTCGCGGTGAAAGCGCGCGACAGCTACGTGAAGACTCCTGCCCCGAGTCCGAACAAGTAGAAACGCGAGTCGCTCAACTAATGTCATTACTGAGCAGCGTTTGGCAGAGTGCTAATTTCTAATTGGAAAAGCTTGACGAGGAAAGGGAGGGTCTTACTATGTTGAAGAATCTTTCGCTTACAAATGGGTTTCACCTGCGCAGTGGATTGACGAACTTTGCGGTGGCCGCTGCGCTCCTTCTAATGCTTGCGATCACGGCGAGCGCCTATACGCTGGTCCTTCGCAATGGCCAACGGATTGAAATACCTTCAGAGTTCACGCTAACGAAGACGACATTGACGTACGAAATTTCGCCTGGCTTCAATAAGACAATGCAACTGATTTTGATTGATGTGGCCGCTACCGAGCGCGCCAACAAGGAAGTGCCCGGCAGTTTCTTCAAACACACTGAGGAGTCACCCGTTGTCGTTCAGCCTGCGCCTCAGGCCATCAGGACTCTAACTAATCGTGACCTTATGGCAGTTCGCCAACGGCGCATCGAGAGCGAGCAAGCTTATGAAACGCGCCGGAAAGAATTGGGTCTGCCTACGGTCGAAGAAACGCGCCGGCGGCAGGAAGCAGAAGGAGCAGCTTTGCGCGCGCAGATCCGCGAGGAAAATGTAGGTAAGGCGCGCGAAGAAAGTTATTGGCGCGCGCGCGCGCGCGAGTTGCGCACGGAGATCGCGACGGTTGATACTCAGATCAGTTATTTGCGCGGGCGAATCGGCGAGTTTAATGAAAACTCTTTAAGCGATCTGGTTATTACGGAGGTGTATCCAATATGGCCGCGGACAAATCGACAGTCGCGCGGGTGGCCGTATTACCCTAACGCGCCATACGGCTATCCGGGAGCGGCCCGTCCCGTTCCGGGTCTGGGGTTTCCCTATCCATATCGATATCCAACGGGGCCATTTGATAATTTTGACAAGTCCTCCGAGCGAGCCGATCTAACTAATCGTCTTGACGATTTGCTCGTAAGGCGCGCAGGTTTGTCGGCGCAGTGGCGTTTGTTGGAAGACGAAGCGCGTGATGCCCGAGTGCCGCAGATTTGGCTTGAACCATAGCGTTTGGTCTTGGGTCTTTGGTCTTAGGTCTTTGGAGCTTGATTCTGTGTTTGCGGAGACCTTAAGACCATAGGCCTACGGCCAAAGACCCAAGACCCAAGACCCAAGACCAATGACGAACAATTGGGAAACCATCATCGGGCTCGAAGTCCACGCGCAATTGAGCACCGAGTCAAAGATTTTCTGTGGCTGCTCGACGCGCTTTGGCGACGAGCCGAACTCGAATACATGTCCCGTGTGTCTCGGCCTGCCCGGCGCTTTGCCGGTGTTGAACTGGCGTGCGGTTGAATTGGGCGCGCGCGCGGCCTTGGCCCTCGGTCTTCACATTCAAGAACGTTCGATCTTCGCCCGCAAGAATTATTTCTATCCCGACCTGCCGAAGGGTTATCAAATCTCGCAATACGATCGGCCGTTTTCGGCGAATGGTATTTTGGAAATCATGACCGCCGAGCGCGACGAGGCGGGCCATGCCCGTGACTGGCGGCCGCTGACGGTGCGTATCACGCGCCTCCATCTTGAAGAAGACGCCGGCAAGAATGTGCATGAAGGACTGCCTGATGTCGATCGGTTTTCTTACGTCGATTTGAATCGCGCGGGCACTCCGCTGGCGGAGATAGTGACTGAGCCGGACTTCCGCTCTTCGTGGGAAGCTTACGACTACGTCAACCACGTCCGTCGCGCGTTGCAGTGGGTTGGCGCTTCCGAAGCCGACATGGAGAAGGGAAATCTGCGCTGTGAAGCGAATGTTTCGGTGCGACAACGCGGCGAGACTGCGTTTGGGACGAAGGTCGAGTTGAAGAACTTGAACTCGGTGCGTTTCATGCAGCGCGCGATCGAGTTTGAAGTCGAACGACACATCAAGACGCTTGAATCAGGGGGGAGGCTGACTCAGGAGACTCGCCTCTGGGATGAGCGGGCCGGGGAAACGCGAGTAATGCGTTCCAAAGAAGAGGCCCACGACTATCGCTATTTTCCTGAACCGGACTTGCCGCCATTGGTCGTCACGAACGAATTCATCGACAAGGTGAGCAAATCGCTGCCTGAGTTGCCGGACGCGCGTCGAAAAAGATTCAGTGAGCAGTATGGTTTGTCATTTGCCGACGCTTCGCAATTGACCGCGGAACGCACGTTGGCCGACTACTATGAAAGCGCTGTCGAGGCGAGTGGTGGCAACGCCCGCGCGACTGCTAACTGGATTCGATCTGAACTCTTGCGCGAGTTGGAGAATGCCGGGTTGACGGCTGAGAAGTCGCCAATCCCGGCGGTCGAACTCGGCGCCTTAGTGCGGATGATTGGCGAAGGAAAGATCAGCGGCAAACAAGGTAAGGACGTGCTGGTCGAAATGTTTGCCACCGGCAAATCGGCTGGTGCGATTGTTGAGGAGCGCGGGTTAGTGCAGGTCAGCGATACTGGTGAGATCGATCGCATAATCGATGAAATAATCGCGGCAAATCCAAACCAACTCGGACAGTATCGATCAGGCAAGGAAGCTTTGTTCGGATTCTTCGTAGGGCAGATCATGAAGGCATCCAAAGGCAAAGCGAATCCGAAAATCGTAAACGAAAGGCTGAAAGAAAAGTTGATACCGCCGCAGTGAGTCCCTCTCCCTTTGGGAGAGGGTAGGGTGAGGGATTAGGAAGCCGCACATTAAGAGACTAGCTTTTTATTTTCGGTTTGGATTCGGCTAAGCCCTTACCCCGGCCCACTCCCAAAGGGAGAGGGAGACTCATCGAGCCGCGATTGTCAGGAGCCCAAATGCGCGCAGCAACCAAGACAGCGAAACCATCACCGCGCATCGGCGACGAGGCGGTCAAGGCCAAGACCGGCCAAACGTGGAATGAATGGTTCAAGATTCTCGACGCCGCCGGTGGCAAGACGATGAATCACCAGCAACTCGTCGCGCGCCTGAACCGCCAACATGGCATCGGCCCGTGGTGGCAGCAGATGATTGCGGTTACCTACGAGCAGGTCCGCGGTCTGCGCCAGAAACATGAGAAACCGG
>QHXG01000668.1 GCA_003222845.1 Acidobacteriota bacterium
CAGCGTGCGTGTGTCGCCCGGTTCACCTTCCCAAATCAGCGCCGCTTTATTTCGCCGCCAGGTCGGCAGATGGCGATCGAGACAGTTGTAAGAAATATTAATCTTGCCGCCGACAAACCATTCGGCGTGGGGCGGTTCCCACTTCAAAACCGTATCCCACTTCTTGAACCAGTGCAGTTCACTTTCAGCAAAGCGCGCCCAGAACCCTTTCGGATCCGCGCTCGCTTCTGCGCGCAGTGCTTCAAGTTCCGCCATCGACTTGAGGTGCGCGCGATCAGCAAAACTCTTCGGCGGATGAAAGACGCGTTCTTCCTGTTGCAGGGATTCGATGTTGGTGGTAGGTGATGATGACACTAGCTTGATGGCTATTCGTATCGGGAGGGCTTACGCTGTCTTATTAAGCAATTCATCAAGGAATTCACCGACTCCCACAACTTGGTACCTAGCCGCTTCCATGAGGTGTTCAGTTGCCTCTGAATACGGAAACTCCCAAACCTGGCCGCTACCGGGCTCTTGCAGTTGGAGTCGCGGGTAGATGTTTCCATCATCATTGATGGTTTGGAGCCTTAAAACCTTGCCCGCGTAGTCGGTCTCTAAACCGTAAGAACCTAATCCGGCAGCCCTCCAAATCAGTTTCCGTTCTTGAGTCAACGTTACCAGCTTCGCGACAGCGTCTATCCACTTATTCTTTTCGGCTGACATGTTACGTCTCCCACTCTAAATCCTTTTGATTATCCTTCAATTCCTCGATGACCTTCAACAATTCGCCATAGACAAGTCTCACCTGCTCCTCATTTTGAACGCTGACCTCGCAATGGTCAACGTATGAGAGTACGCGTTTCACCGAGCGTCTAGGCGCACCGCCGAGCTTTCGTTTCAGTGATCGCAACTTTACGCCAACTCTTCCCATTTCTTCCGAGACTTGCGGCATAAAGTCCGCATATTCATTCATGAACCTTGACAGGTTCGAAGCAGCTTTGGAGAGATCCTTAATTAGCGCTGGCCCTCTTGCTCTAAGCATATATGCATTGCGCAGCTTGCGAATATTCCAGAGCACAAAGATGGACACTATGAAGCTGGCAATCGAAAACACGTTGGCAAGGACGGCAAAGCCCTCGCGGGTAAGGACGCTGTAAATAACTGAGGAAAGACGAGTCATGGGGAGGCGAATGTTACTAGCTTTTGCATTATTGCGAAAGCTCCTCAACGATCTCGCGTATCACGGCCCGTCCTTTCTCAACCTCATCGGGCGCAAATGAGATCGCCCCCACGACTGCATGGCCACCGCCGCCGTAACGTTCGCAGATCGTCGCGATATTATGACGTCGGGGGCGCGGCGCCCAGGGATTCGAGCCGACGGAAAGTTTGGTGCGCTGCGGTGCGCGGGTCAGCGCTACAGTGTAAGTAGCATCCGGAAACAAATAATATGGTATGAATTTGTTGAAGCCTTCGTAACCCTCGTCCACAAGATCGAATTGCACGACGTCTTTGTCGTAGATCGCTTTGCGTCTAATTGCTTCGAGCGTTTCGCGATGGAGTTTCAAAATCGGTTGAAAGCGCGCTCCCACTTCCGCACTGGTTGCGACTTCGCCTAGAGACTTCCGGGTTAAATCGCGAATGATTCGTTCGATGAAGCGCTCATCGGGTTCGCCTTCGATCACTTGCATCAATTGCAGGGCCGGCTCTTTCAATTCCACACATTGCGCCGCGGAGTCGTAAAGCGCGCCGTCAATCACGTGCGCCCAGTGAATGAGATCGCGCAGCGGTTCGGCATCAAAACCGAATTCGGTTTGGGCCACATCGGCGATAAATTCCGTGCAGGATTTACGCGAGGCGTCGAGAAATTTCTGGCCCGAACGATCGGCGCGAAAGTGTGCCTCGTCTGACGGCGTGAGAAACGCAGATTGGTGATGATCGAACCACCAGGTCAACTTCTTCGAAGGTGAATATTTGAAATCGACGATGGCGTTTTCGTCGCCGTCGAACATTGCTTCGTCGAACAAATTACCGGGCCGGTGCAAGAGTCCGCCGTACTGAATATCAGAGCCGGGATGAATTCGTTCCTGGTAGAAGCGCGTGAAGGTCGCCGCTGATGCGACACCATCAAAACAATGACCGTGATAAAGGACGCGAAGTCTCATTAGAGCAGTTAGTTGTCGCTGTGGTTTAAAAAGCCGGACATCTTAGCAATTGGTCAACCGGGAAGCCAGTGGAGCATGGCAGAACGAACGAAAAGAATCCGCGAGCGGAGTCATACGCGCGCAGGAGTCGCGTCGGCAGATTCGGCCACAGCTTCCGCAGCATTCGCGCGCCGCCAGCGCATCAGGAGTGTAATCAAAGCCCCAACGCCTACGATGATTCCGATTATTTGCGAGGTCGAAAGTCCGGTCAGCGTGGTCAAGCCGAGAATGTCGCCGCGGGGATCGTCACGCACGAATTCGATCAGAAAACGCACGGTCGCGTAAATCAGCGCGTAGGCCAGAATCACCTGGCCGCTGAATTTCTTTCGCTTATGCAACCAGAGTAGAAAGAAAAAGACGATTAGCATTGCAAACGATTCGTAGAGCTGCGTCGGATGCAGCTTCGCATCGATGGGTACGCCCGTGACCTCATGGCCCAGTTCGGTGAACCGGACGCCCCAGGGCAAATTCGTCGGT
>QHXG01000033.1 GCA_003222845.1 Acidobacteriota bacterium
TTCCGTTCTTCCCAAGAAGTAACGAAACGGCCCGTACAACCTTCACAAAGGATTTGGAAGCGTCGGTGTAGTTTCTCCCGCGCAGAGGTACAACCGACGCTTTTTCCTTTCTGACTGCTCGCGGCCAACACGGTTCAACTTAACTTGGCTTTCTTCTTCAAACAAAAATCGAAAAAATATCTCGACCAAAGAAGCGAACCATGGTATAGTCTTCGTTTCCGCGGCGACAGTTTAGAGTAGCTATCCCTCAATGGGCTAGTACTTTGCCAAACTTCTCAAAAACGGCAAGGAGTTTGCATCCTGCGGCCGGTGGAAAGCATCTATAGTGGAGAACGGAAACGTATTCGTAGCTAATTTTTAGAAGGAGAGAGAATCGAATCGTGAATCTTGACAAGGGCCTGCCGCTGGCTGAGCGGCTACAGAGAATCGATCACATCCAGGCTCGCCGCTTTTCGAAGTTGACCGGTACGCCGAGGGAAATCGCGACCGAGGGAATCATTCGGCATCTCGCGGCGTGTGATCGGATGGACGTTAACCCTGACATCTCCGCCGTGCGAGAGATCATTGATGATGCTCTCAATGGGCGACGTGTTTATGCTGAAGCCGCCGAGATCACACGCGCGGCATAGGTTTAGATCACTCATTCTTTAAGAAAAAGGGTTACCGGAAGATTTTCCGGTAGCCTTTTTTGTATTGTGACGGAGGTTTTTGGACCAATCTCGGAGGCGTGCTAACATCTCCAGCGCTTAACTAGTGCTCCCGTAGCTCAGCGGATAGAGCATCTGCCTTCTAAGCAGAGGGCCGCAGGTTCGAGTCCTGCCGGGGGCACCATTATTAAAGAATAAAGAACATGCCCAAAACTCTTTCCTCAATTGTGTTAGCGGTTGTTCTTTTCACCAATGTAGTTATCGCGGGAGTATTGTTTCCTCTTCCACATCAGTCAAAGGAACCTCCCGGAGCCGATGATACTGGTTCAACCGAGCAAGGCGTCATGGACATAGCCACTGCAAACAATAGGTTTGCTTTTGATTTATATTTCCAACTGGATAAGTCCGAACACAGAAACCTGTTTTACTCTCCATATGGCATCTCAGCTGCTTTGGCGATGACTTATGAGGGCGCAAAAGGGCGGACCGCAGACGAGATGAAATCCGTTTTCCATTTTCCGGAAAGCAGAATTTTGAGACCAAACTTTGCTGCAATTCATAATGCCATCAGTAAGGGCGCTAATGATTACGAACTGAGAACGGGAAATGCTTTGTGGGTTCAGCGCGATTTCCCTTTGCTTGAGGATTATCAAAGTAGGGTCGAAAAATATTATGGCGGGAAGGCCGTAAACTTGGATTTTGTCAAAGAAACCGAAAAATCAAGACAAACAATCAATAGCTTCATAGGAGAACAGACGAATAACAAGATTACGGACCTAATTCCCAGAGGTACCCTTGATAGATTGACGAGGCTTGTTTTGACCAATGCAATCTATTTCAAAGGAACATGGCAGTGGGAATTTGATAAATCTCATACTCGTGAGGAGCCTTTTAAGATAACTCCTGACAAAATTGTAAAAGCCTCTATGATGAATATGCATCCTGATAAGGCACAGTTCAACTATGCAGACGCGGGGGATTTGCAAATTTTGGAATTACCATACGAGGGAGAGAAGATTTCAACGTTGGTGTTATTGCCGACGAAAGACCTTGACTCAATAGCCCCAACATTGACGGCAAAAAAACTGGATGAATATAAATCCAAGATGAAAGAAACGAAGTTGGATGCAATATCGCTGCCTAAATTTGAATTTGATACCAAGTATTTCATGAAGGATACTTTGAGCGCGATGGGTATGCCAACAGCTTTTTCCGGAAATGCTGATTTTTCCGGAATGACCGGTAAGAAAGATTTGTTTATTGGTTTTGTTATTCATCAGGCATACGTCAAAGTTGATGAGAAAGGGACCGAAGCGGCCGCTGCAACTGCTGTCAGTGCGACTACAACAAGCGTGATGCTACGAAAGGTTTTTAGAGCAGACCATCCGTTTATTCTAATCATTCAACAGAAGGACACTGGAAGCATTCTATTTTTGGGTAGAGTAGTTGACCCAACAAAATAGAGAATTGCTGCGCCGCGCCGGGTTGTTGGCACGAAAATTCGGCGCCAGTGAAACCGAGCACAGGGCGGAATTCACTATTACGCTTTCCAGCCGATCCAGCTAGTTTTTATCTTCAGCCCTCGGTCCTTGCCTTCTCTGATCCGTCGGACGATCTCGGCCAACGTTCAAGTGATCGTAATTCAGCGCTGCATTGAATAGTAAAAAGAAGCTGCCCTGTGTTTGATGCCGCCACATCGGGTTGTTCGCAAACATCACCACGTGGCCCTGACCAACAGGCACGTCTACCACGGCGGGGGCGTTTGCCAGTTCCGATCCGCCGGCCAGCATGCCGCTGATTAGCAGGTTCTTTTCGTCCGAAGCGAATCTCAAGACGACCCGCGGTCTTAACGCTGGAGGCGTGAAAAATGGACCCTGTTGAAGCCGCTGCTCGTCTGTAAGTTGTTCGCCGCCAGGTGACCTCTGCGGCGCAGGTTCTGCCTGGGGCATGGCTTGAACGATATCAGGATCAGTCAAAGTTCCACGGCCTGATGGTCTTCCGGTCGCGCCGCCACCGCCACCTTCGCCACCGCCGCCACCAAAGCCGCCGCCCCCGGTCGATACTTGGAAAAGCGGCGCTTGATTGAAATAAATGGGCAAAGTCTCAGCATAGCCGTAGGCGATCGGACTTCGTCGATCAGAAAAGGTCGCGTTGTAGACTGAGCCACGGGCCTGAAGCTGTCGCGGTTCCTGCACTGCGACTCCTGAAACGATACCGTAATCAATGGCTAGACGACCGCAATTGGTGATGGCAATAAGGAGCCCACCTTCCTCTACGAACTTCTGCAGGTTCAGGACGCCGCGCAAGCTCATGCCGCCGCGCATGTCATTTGTTTGATCTGGACCAAGTCCCATGTTTGGCGTTACTTCGCTACCCTTCCAAGGGATCGGTGCTCCACGCATCGGCATGCCGTTAACAATCGACTGTGCTGAACCTCCGACCGGCGGGAAGATGATCACGTCGTATTTCTCTCTGAGGTTTGGCGTTTCGCGGATTATTTGATCTGAGATGTATGCATAAGGTACTTGCAGGCGATCGAATTCTATGCGGAACCAGCCATCGTTTTGAGTGTTGGTCCAGGTGTGAAGAATCGCGATGCGCGGAACTGCCAGCTCGTGGTTTTTGATCTCCGGCAGCTTATCGACTCCAATCGCGTTGAGGCCGGATTCCGCTACGGGACTTTCCAGCTTCTGTTTCAACCCGCCAGGATTGTCCGCGGACTTTATGATGAACGTGCCGGCATTGAACTTTTGCCCGCCAGCTTCAAACGGCTCTTCGGCGGCGGCAATCTTCACGTCCTTCAGCTTGTACCGCAGAGTCATCAACGTATTTTCAGCGTTGTGATTGATCAGATAAGCTGTCGCCGATGCGACGCCACCAATACTGCCGGCCACGCTTGCATCTTTCGTTAAGAGCGTCATCGGCGCCTGTAACACGCCCTTGTCAGTCACGCGGACAGTCTTAACATTTCGCAAAGCTCCCAGAGTCCAACCCGTGTCGTCGTAAGGACGCGGATCGTTCACATTGTAGTACTGCGTGTCCAGAAGCATGTCCGCCATACGCGAATAGGGTTGATCCATGCGAACCACATATGAGCCTGCGGGGAACTTCTGATCCTTGGCGCTGAAGTCTCTGTCGGCTCGATGCACTTCGACGCCCATCAGCCGGAGTAAGTTCACCATGTCGGCCGCTTCGACGACGCGAGTTTGATCGGCAGGAATGACCCATGCCGCCGGACCTTCATTCGTGGCCTTAGTGACCGAACGCTTGCTCTTCAGATAGAAGTTTTTCAGAAATCGATCCTTGTTATTCGAAACAAAATTCATCGCTAACAGGATTGCCGACTCCTGCATGTTGACATTGTTCCGCAGTGACCACTTCACGCGCGGCAGCGGCGGATTGGGACGAAACCAATCACGCTGCGATTGGCCCGGTACCGTCCGGTCCATCGTATCGGCGACGCCGTTGCCGAACGTCTCGTAGAAACGGCCAATCGCGTTGTGGCCATTCGCGACATAAAACATGTAATTAGGCGCCCATCCGTCATAGAAGCCATGCGTCCATACGCCGGGCACGCCGCGCTTCGTCATCTCTTCGATCTCGTGATAAGCGAGCAAGTTCCACTCGTCAATCACGATCGGATCCAGCCAGGCGTTGTAAGGACCGGTACCGGTTGAGGTGTAAAGAAAAGGCACCGACTCGTGCAGGTCATGCAGAATCGTAGGATGATATTCGATAAACGTCTTCATCTGATTGCGCGAAAGGGCCAATGCCATCCCCAATCCATCGCGATTGTTGTCATGAGCTACGTAATGCCCCCAGTAAACCAATGGCGGGGCGGCTTTATCCGGGTTCGCCTTACGATAGTTGTAAGTGTCCACCATCCGGTCCCGGCCATCGACCTCAAGCGCTGGAGTGATTAAGACGATGACGTTTTTGCGAATGGCTTGTATGAACGGAGTCTCCTCAGTCGCGAGTCGATAAGCCAGTTCCATAAGCATCTCGCATGAACCAGTCTCCGGCGAATGAATCGAACCCGACGCCCAATACAACGCTTTTCCTTCACCGATGAGTTGCTCCGCTTCAGCGTCGCTGATCTTTCGTGGATCTGCGAGCTTTGCCGTAATTTCCTTGTATCGATCGAGCTTCGCAATCGTCGCTTCGTCGCCAACCGCGATCAGCATCTGCTCTTTCCCTTCTTCACTCTTCTCCGGCGCGATGAAAGTCCGCACTCGGGACGTGGCTTTTTCCAGCTCGTGATAGTAGCGATACATGTCCTTCGTGTAGGTCAGATGGCCCGGCGCACCTATCGTGTAACCGAGGACTTTGTCCGGGGACGGCACCTTGTCGGACGCAGGTAGATGATCCACAAACTCGGTCATGAAGTAAGGCTGAGTCGTGTATTCCTTGACCTTTGCTGCATATTCAGCGTTGTTTGCGGCCACCTCGTTCTTATTGTTCGCCGTCTTGCTTTCCGTTTTATTTGCTGGATGGGCTGTCCTCGGCTTCTCGACCTTCTGCGCGTGTGCGCGCATAGAAAGTTGCCAAAGCGCAAAGCCCGCAGCTAACACGAGTGAGATCACTCGAAGCCTCTTGAGCGTCATTCCTGCTTTCATAATCAACTCCTGGGGTTTAATTTTTTCTCGGGCCCGCGAAGAATACTGCAACCGGCGAAAAGTTACCAGAGCCAGAGCACTCAACTTGAACAATTCTGACGACTGGTGTAAACCTTCAGTTCAGGAATTATAATCTGAACTAGATGATTCATGGCGGCTATAGTTCAGTTGGTTAGAACGCCTGACTGTGGATCAGGAGGTCGTCGGTTCAAGTCCGACTAGCCGCCCCAGAAAAAACCAATTACAATGCCAGACGCACAAAGAACCGCAACTCATTCGCAGACTTACGTCGTAGACGCCGAGAACTTTTCTTTCGACACGATCGAGCACGAGAACGGACAAGCTGTTGTGATCCAGTTTCCACTTGACGACCCGCGATATCACGCGGGCGATGTGCTCCTGGTTTTATCAGGCACCGACATTCACTTTCATGGAATGATCGGAAGGATGGCGGACGGACGGGCCATCGCTACAGATCGGCGTGGCTCGCTGTTACCGGCGACAGTACAATAATTGAATCGCGGCATGCCCGCCTACTAACGGACGGGAGACTGCGGTTTCTCGAACGGAGGTTAACCATGAAACGCCTCTTCTTCATTGCGATTCTGGGTGTCCTGGTTTTCCCATCCTATGCTTTGGGCCAACGCTCCCAATCGGCAAAGAAATACGTCAAACAAGGAATCCAGAGTTTCAGCCGCGGCGACATCGCCGGCGCTATCGCCTATTACGACCGTGCGTTGAGTATCGATCCAAAGCTCGCTGCAGCTTATCTCAATCGCGGGAAAGCAAGACGGGCCGGCGGCGATTTGGACGGCGCCATCGCCGATTTCGAAACCGTGTGGGAACTGGAGCCCGGTTTGGCTGCAAATAATCGCGACGTTGCGCAAGCTTATCTGAATCGCGGTTATATTCGATCGAACCACCTTGACCTTGACGGCGCTTTGTCAGACTTTGACCGTGCGATCGGATTCGATCCAAGCGACGCCGATGCCTATTTCAAACGCGGCCGGGCATTTCTGATAGAAGGCAACGTCAAGTTTGCCATCGCGGATTTTGACAAGAGCATTTCGTTAGACGATCGCAACCCACTGGTCTACGCCGAACGCGGCCTGGCACGGCAAACCGAAGGAAAAACAGACGAGGCTCAGAAGGATTTTGAGCGCGGATTGAAGCTAAACCACGATCTGCGGCTGATGCTCGACATGCATCTGCTGGATCTGCAAATGCAGATGAAAGAGATGCGCCGGCGGCAGGCCGCGTTTCAGAAGAATATTGCGTAACCTAACGGGTGTAGCCGGCGGGATGACGAATCTCCACGTCACGCTCCAGCGGCTTGATGTCGAGGCGGTGAAAGCCTTTATTCGTGTGAGTTGAAAGGTAGGTCAGCGCTATCTGGCTCAAGAGCGACTCCTCGATTTCCTTCAGAAAAGGAGCAAAACTGACTGGCGCTCCCGTGCCCTGAAAAAAAGCTCGCCCGCCAGTTTCGGTCGAAAGTCTTTCCAAACAACTCTGACCGTTGGCGCTTAGCTGAAATCCGGAATTTGCAGCAGACGGTGCATAGATTGAGTAGATTGCCACGCTGCGACGCTGCGCCTCAGTGATGGCGCGCTGCAAATCCAAGCTCTGTCCCGGCGTCGAGCTGTCGACCCCGCGCGAAACATCAACGCCATCTGAGACGACGATCATCGCTCGACGACCCAAAGGCTGCGAATCAAACTTACGCAGCGCTTCGATGATTTCGACAAATGGATTGTACGGACTGGCACTGGCTAGCCCTAGTGGCGCACGCAAGCCTTTCGCCGCCCTCTCCAAGTCAGCGGTAAACTTGCGACGAACATCCAGCGTGCCGGAGCGAATGTAGCCAATCATGACCCGCGAACCGGCTGGCAAATGATTAATAAATTCGGCAAGTCCCTTGATCTCATTTGCGATCGAGGAAACAAGATCATCTTGAATGAGTATAGCCAGCCACATTGGGCTATCCTCGCGGCTCCGGATGGATAGAGATGTTTGAATATCGCCATCTTCACGCAGCAGATAATCCGCGATCCGCATTTCGACCCTCGGCTTGGACTCCCGAACGCGGATCGTGACCGGAACAGTCATAGGCTTGGCGGATCCGCCGCGGCCAGATCGATCGGGTTGACTCTGCCCTAAACCGGACGGCACCATGAGGAACGGAAAAACGAGAGCCGCAATGAGAAGCAGTTTGATTTTCGTCTTCATGAACTTTGGCCGATCATACCATAGGTGAGAACCGCCTGCGGTAGCGGGTGGTTGGAACTTTCAAGCTCGATCGCGAACTGGAGGTAGAGACTAACCGCCCGCTACCGCAGGCGGTTCTGACTCTTGATGCCGGGGAATATTGGCCTGCGGTTAACGCTCGGAGTATATTCGTTCAAATCATGCTCGAATTAGCACCGGACACCAGCAATCAATCCGGAAAGTTGACGGCTCGCGATCGTCGTAACGCGCGCCTTTGGCAACTGGCGCCCTGGGCGGAACTGCTCGCCGTGACTGTCGGTCCGCCACTAGCTTTCTTCCTCGCTTATTTGGTAACTGGAGCCACATCTCCGGCGCTGCTGGTGCTGGCGGCACTCTCACTGCCATTTTCGCTGATTGCGGGCTTGATCATTGCCATCGTCATAATTCTCTTTCGCCGGCGATGGCTCCGAAGACTTCGCGACCGCCTTGCATCAGATGGCATTACTGCCGACGAGGTTGGATATTTTATCCCCGAGTTGACCAGTGGCGAACGGCGGGTCCTCCGCGAAATGGAGAAGCGACAGCCATTGCTCGCCGACGCTTATCGCGAGACCTTGGCTTTACGGCTTAACGCCACTCGCGTGACGGCCAGTGCGCGCCGCGACTTGCTGGAAGTCGAAAGACGCATCAATCGCGCTAGATATCTTAACGCGCCCGACACGGCGGTGCTGATGGAGGAATTGAGTCGGGATCGCAAGCGACTGGAAGCGTTGAAGCAGGAGGGCGCATCTCGTCGGGCGGAAGCCGAGGCCCGTCTGCAAATGATCGAAGCGGCGTCCAGTCGAGGTGCGAGCTGGGCCGAAACTAATTACATGTTGCGCCGCCTCGACGAAGGCCGAAAGCACGTGCCGCTGGGACTCGAAAGCGTCCGCGCCGAGCAGGAGCTTCGCGAAGACGCCGAGCGCGAATTGCGACAAGAGCTAAGTCAGAACCGCCTACCGTAGCGAGTCAGAAGCAGAAACCCGACCGTCAGGGAGGGTGCACATGGCGTAAGCGTCCGATAACAAAGACATCCTCCCTGACGGTCGGGTTTCTGCCGGTGACTGCTGTTCCTAACTCGCTGTCGAAGTTTCCAGCGAGATGCGCCATTGGAGTTAGTGGTTATCTCGGCGTATTCGCTGGCGCTCCGGCACGAATTGTGATCTCAGTTCCTCGTCCCAATTCGAGATCCTTCTGCCCTTCAACATACACGGAGCCGGCGCCACCTCCAGCGCCCAAAATTGCGCCAATCGCTGCGCCTTTTCCGCCGCCGGCAATCGCACCAATGATCGCACCCACGGCGGTGCCGATGGCGGCGCGCTGTTCAGTCCGTGTGGTCTGGCTTTCTTCGCGTACCGCGCCTTCGGTATCAACGCGCACCCTTTCACCACTAGTCGCGCGTACATTCTCAACGAGACCCGCGAAATCATAGCTGCGTCCATCACGCAATCGAATGCGATCAAAATCGAGCGTAATCATCGATCGACCGGTGAGACGGCCGCTGCGCTCGATATGCGAAAGATGTCCTTCGATCGTGGCGCCATCAAATTCGGCTGGCTCGTTCACCCGCATAGTGAACCGATCCCCAACGGCCGCGGTACGTGTTGACAAAGCATCATCCAGCCTGGCCACTACTCGCGTTCCATCGGGCACAATGAAGCCGCCGGACGAGATGGAAGTTGCGCGCGGATTGTAAATGTCGAAGCGCGCGACCTCCGCAGTCTTGAGATAACTGCTTTGCACGACGACCGGCCGCGTCAAAGCTGGGGTATACACACGACGCGTCACGTTCAGACGTTGACCAGTGTCGAGGGCGTCAAAAGTCACGCTGAAATCGTTGCCGGTGTCTCCGGTCGAGCTGACCATTAATTCATCGGCGTTCAAAGACGCGCGGGTGTGAATGGTTCGGCCGTTAGCATTCGTTTCGGCGCGCTCACTGCCATCCGCGATAAAGCTAATCTGCGGCGCTCGTGTCGAAGCAATGGTTACCGTGCGTCCTTTCACATCAATCGCGATCTCGTCCGGAGAATCGAGACGTCGCGTCAGCGAATCCAGCACGCGCCGCCGTTCGCTTGGCGCCAGGTCGCGCGTAGCTCTTTCGGCCATTTGACGCGCATCATCACTTCGCGAAGTATCCAGGCGATAAGTGCCCGTCAGGCGACTTGGAAACCGATTCGGCGGACCGTTTTGCGGGAACGAAGTGCTCGCGATCGGCCAGGAGAGACTGTAGGCTTTGGCGAGTTGATTGAGATCGACACGCATGCTCGACCAGTAATTCATCGTTCGGGCATTCATGTTGTTACGGCGCATGAAATCGTCAACGCGCGTGGCGCGAAGCAGCACCTCCTGCGCATCAGCTGCCGTCGCTTGCCGCCGATCGAACCGATCGTGAAGACGGCGAACGCTATCGTCAAAATCACGCGTCGCCAGATTAATGTCCTGGTCGAACGTCTGGTTTGGGTTGCGATCCATCCATCCCTGAACGCTGTTGCGGAAAAGGACCGAGCGATTCTCAAGACGCAGAATCAATGGTCGTAGGGTTGACTGATTTGTGCGATAGACTCTGCGTTGCTGTGCCTGCGCTGCAAATCCCATCAATGCCACATAGACGATTGCCAGGGTTGTTCTCATAAAACCTTTGTTCATTGTGTACACCTCCATTTGTTTCTCTGGTCTCTTCACGTCATTAGGAGAGGGGGAGAGTGATAGTCAACAAACAGGTCGTGAAGCGAACAAATTGTGATTCTTGAAGGGCAGTTGATGGTTGCCGCGCCCGGCTATTTCACGCTCATACCGTCCGATAATTGCATTGCAAGATTAACTTCAGCGGGGCGTGTGGTCAGCGTTTTGAAACAGCCATGTTATTCTTTTATTAAAATTTTGAACTGGCGATATCCGAATGCCTGGTAAAGAGAGCAAAGCAATCATCCAATTCGCGGGCGATGAATTTTTTGTGGGCGTCACGCCTTCCGGGCACGCCCAGGCGATCGAAACTAATTCGAAGCGGAACCTCGCCGCTACGCCGATGGAGTTGCTGCTGATTGCGCTGGGAAGCTGCACCGGAGTCGATGTCATTTCCATTTTGAAAAAGAAGCGACAGAAGGTCACCGACTATCACATCGAAGTGAGCGGCGAGCGACGAGAAGAGTTTCCGCGCAGCTATACGCGCCTCAACGTCAAGCATATCGTTCGCGGGCGCGGTCTTTCAGAACCGGCCGTGGCGCGCGCCATCGAATTGTCAGACCAGAAATATTGCAGCGTCGCGGCAACCTTGCGTGGCAGCGCCGAGATCGTTACCAGTTACGAAATCTTGGAAGAGGATTTAGCTGATGCCTAGCTTGATACCGAAGAACTCTTTCCCTAGCCCAGGCGTTCACGCCTGGGAGACGAGGAGCGACAGATTCACAAGCCTCCTTCAGGAGGCTTCGGCAGCGGCTTCAGCCAAGCTCCCAACAGACATCAGAACGCTCCATAAATGGGGCCCAAGAATAAGGCCCGCTCAACGTGTCCCAGGCGTGAACGCCTGGGCTAGTGAAAAAGCCCTGGACGATCATTTCCGACCACCGCCTCAAAGAAACTTTTTGGGACTCGTTCAGCAACCTGCCAAGAGTAGATTTCAAAATAGGTGCACTCCTCGGTGGTGCCTATGTGTCTTTGTGGTGAATCTTCTAATTCTGGCAGTTGGCCTCACATCGGTAGTCTACTCGCAGGGCTCGAGCGACACGGTCCTCAACGCCGTGCGCTCGAGCGATCGCACCGAACGCGCCGCGAATGGCAAGCTCGCGCCACAAATAACCGCTGCCGAACATATGCGGCGCGCAACCGTCTACATGGCTAATCGCGCCTTCGCCCCCGCACGCGAGCACTGGCAAGCCGTTATCGATAGTTTCCCCAACGACGTTAACGTTCCGGCCGCGCTTTACGGCATCGCGCGCTCTTATTACCAGGAACGCCGCTACGAAGAAGCGCGCGAGACTTACGAAAGATTGGCGCACGATTATCCGCAGACCAAAGAGGGCCGCGAAGGGTTGAATTTTTCCGCATCGTCACTCTTACGGATGGGTCGCGGAGCCGAAGCCGCGGAGCGTTACGCCGAGTACATCGGAAAGTATCCTGACGGCGAGCGCATCGACACCGCGCACTTGAACATCATCGATGGCTATCGCGAAGCCGGACGTCCGCAGGACGCTATCGCCTGGATCAATCGAACGCGGGAGAAATTCGCGGGGACTGCGACCGAAACAAATGCGATTTTCGCGCGACTGAGATTGGATATTGCCTTGGGCGATTGGCAGCATGGCGTGCAAACAGCCGATGAGTTATTGAGTAAGCCGCTTCCGGTTGGCTCGAACACAAACGCAGATGAACTTCTCTATCTAAAGGCGCACTCGCTCGAGCGGGCGGGCCGCGTGCAGGATGCAAGTCGCATTTATCTAATGATCCCCGACAACCTCAACGCGTATTACGGCGAATTAGCTACTAAGAGATTGGCAGCATCCGCCGATGACGGTGTGCGGCAGCGCGCGTCCGATCGCGCACGCTCTGTGCAAGTCTCGATCACTGCCGCCGCCACCGATTATCCTGCCCCGTATGGTTTATTGATTGTGAGTGA
>QHXG01000684.1 GCA_003222845.1 Acidobacteriota bacterium
TTGAAGAGTTAGTTTCTTCGTTTGCCGATCGAACAGGTACCGCTCACCTGGTTCAGTGTCGCTGTGCGCCGCGAGCAGCCAAAGGCGCTCATCCTTCGTCGAAGATCCCAAGGTGATCTCTTTCCCGGGCAGTTGCTTTTGCAGCAACTTGTAGTCAGCCTCGAACGCCTTGTCCTTCCAATAAATACGGGTGCGTTCGTCTTCATATGTGGTAGCGATCAATTCATCGCTCAATTCGGAAAATGATGTGCCGCCGAGGTCAACCCGCTTCAGTGGATCGGATTCGACTAGTTCTTCTTTGCCGTTGGTAGGATTGAAAAGCTCGAGCTGCGTCAGATCGGTCCCGGAGCCTTTGTTCGTTTCAAAATAGACGCGCTGCCCGTCCTTATGAAAACGAATGGGTCCGCAAGCTTCGAACACGTTGCAGGAATAGACCTTGGTAAAGCCTTTATCGTCCACGCGCAACACTTCCGTATCGCCGTTGTCAGTAACTCGCGTGGCCATCCGTAGCTGACCTTTGAGGTCAAACACCCAGCCGGTAATGCGATCGGTGTTCTGACGAATCAACGTGCGCTCGCCGCTTGATATCTTCACCTTGTAGAGATCGTGCCAGGCTTTGTCGCGATCGTTGAGAGCGACATAAAGCATGTCCGGTTCGTTGCGCGGGACGTCGACGATTTCAGCGCGCACGCCTTTCAGATCGGTCAGATTGCGCGCGGCGGGAACGTCCTGTCCGTTGGGTGGCGCATCCGCCGGATTGACCGCGTAGACGAGATAGTTTTCGTCGCCGGCTTTGTCCTGGACAAAAAGAATGTACTTGCCGTCGCGGCTCCAGAAGTACGCTGGAATTGGGCGCGTGGTGTCCGCGGTAATCGGCTTTGCCTTGTCGAAAGATTCTTCGGTGCGCTTGACCCAGACGTTGCGCGTGCCTTTGAAAGGCTTAATAAAAGCGATGAACTTGCCATCGGGCGAAATCTGCCCTCCGGAGATCTCCGGGTCCCCGAAGAAGAGTTCGCGATCGATTATCGGTGGCAAACCATTTTGCTGAGCCTGAGTAGGTCTTGATGTAACGAGCAGTAGACCTGCAAATGCGATCGATGAAAGAGCGCATAGCGATTTGCGGACCGGCTTAGGTGAAGCGTTAAGGAATTTCATATTAACCTCGATTGTGATGTTGAAATAAGATTTGCTGAATCGACTGATTAGATACGGCTTCGGAGTCCGAGAAGTTTCACCCGAGTTCTTCTGATGACTTATCGGGATCTTCGTTGGAGAGTTTCTTAAGAGTCTTTTGAAATCTAAGCTCGTTGAGATCTCTTCCTTTGAGCTTATGCGCGAGGACCACCATCTCCCAAGCCGCCGCGAATATTGCTGCATCGCCCTGTCGCTGCCAGAACTCGATGTCAAAGGAGCGGTCGGCATCCTCAAGCCGAACCAATCGTTCCATAACTACGCGAGGCTTTGGGTCGATCGTCGTTTCAGCGCTCATGACGATCCTATTTTACCATCTCAGCAAAACTTATTGGATAGTCGCGAATGAGGCGTCGAGGGCTCCGATTAGTTCATCAACATGATCCTTCGTTGAATTCAGCATCATTCCGGTGCGAATCACGTTGCCGTAGAGACCTCCCTTGCCGACGAGCACGCGGCGCTTCTTCGTTTCCTCCATGACTCTCGCGACCGATTGCGGGTCAGGTTCCTTGGTTTCGCGATCCCTCACCAGTTCGAGTCCTTGCATCAAACCCATGCCGCGCACATCGCCGATGACCGGATACTTGTCTTTCAATTGTTCCAGCCCTTGACGGAAGTAAGCGCCGACTTCCGCTGAGTTCTTTTTTAGGTCGTCGTCCTCGATAACTTTCAATACTGCGAGCGCGGCGGCGCACGAAACCGGATTGCCGCCGAAGGTCGAAAAAGTCAGGCCGGGAAATTTGTCCGCCACTTCCGGCGTCGCGACAGTGATTCCGATCGGCACGCCATTTCCGAGGCCTTTCGCTGAAGTAATGATGTCCGGCTCGACATTCCAGTTCTCGATGCCGAACCATTTTTCGCCCGTGCGCCCCCACGCGGTTTGCACTTCGTCGGCAATGAACAGGCCTCCGTGTTTGCGTGTGATCTCGACTGCGCGCTCGAAATATCCCGGTGGTGGTACGATAAAGCCGCCGACTCCAAGAATCGGTTCAGCCATGAACGCGGCAATCTCGCCGGTCGTCGTCGTCATGATCAATTCTTCGATGTCGTTGGCGCACGCGAGTCCGCATTCCGGATAAGTAAGCTTGAAAGGACAGCGATAACAGTAAGGCGCGCGCGCATGCACGAAACCTGAAACCTGCGGCGGCAGAGGCCGCCAAGGCGCATGACCCATCGCCGAAAGGGAAGTAGCCGATCTCCCGCTATACGCGTGACGCAGCACGACGATCTCATGACGGCCGGTCGCCAGCTTCGCCGCGTGGACGGCGGTATCATCAGCTTCCGTGCCGCTGTTTGTGAAGAACGATTTTTTCAAACGGCCCGGCGTAATTTGCGCGAGCTTCTCAGCCAAATCCGATTGCGGTTTATTGCAGTAGAGAGTCGAAGTGTGCGAAATCGAACTAATCTGATTGACGATCGCTTCATTCACGCGCGGGTTAGCATGACCTACGCTAACCGTAAGCACGCCGCCGAAACAGTCGAGATACTTATCGCCCTTATCGTCCCAGACGTGAAATCCTTCGCCCTTCACCAGCGCCAGCGGCTCCTGGTAGTAAGTCGCGACAGCCGGGAAAAGAAATTCTTTGTGTTTGCGGACGG
>QHXG01000685.1 GCA_003222845.1 Acidobacteriota bacterium
AGATGCGATGGCGATGTCTTTCACGATCACCATCTCGTCGTGCTTATCGCCGGACAGCGGCACGATGTGTTCGCTCGGGTCTTCGCGCATGCCGGCAGTCAATTCCGCATACATCTCGGCCACCCGACGTGGAGTTTCGCGCAAACCTTCGCGGTCCGGATCCTCGCCCATGCCTTCGAGGATCAAGCGCACGCCGTGGGCGATCCGATCTAGGTCAGGCTCGCTCGGCCGACGGGGCTTTCGCCGCTTGGATTTGATGTCGGTCAGTTTTGTATTCATTTGTATTTCGATCAATGGCTCCGTAGCCTGGGTACGCAGGCGTCCCGCCTGCTTAATCACATGAAGGCAGCCCACGCACATTAGCAGGCGGGACGCCTGCGTACCCGGGCCGGTCGCTACCGCTCGCGGTTCTGACACGAGTACGCTTGCCGCGCGGCTTCCTGAACTTCACGCAAAGCAACCCCGGCCTGCTGTGCGGCCGCGCGGCACTGCTCGAATTCGGGCATCGCGTTTACTGCTCCATTGCTGGTACTCGCAACCTTAACATCAATCGGTCCAAATCGCGTCTCAACTCGCACCGTCTCGCGCGGGAGAGCGCGGCGCCTGACTTCATAGCTGCGCGCGCCAATGGTCGTCGTCTCGGCAAAGAGCATCTGCAGAAACTTTTCCCGCTCGTCTGACCGGCACAAGATAGAAAGCAGCAGGCCCGGACGATTCTTTTTCATCTGCGTCGGAGTTAGATAACAATCAAGCGCTCCCATTTCAAACGCTCGATCCATAACGTAACCGAACAGTTGCGGTGACATATCATCGATGTTGGTTTCGATCATCAAAAGGGTTTCATCGGCGACGGCTGTCGACTCAGTTTGGCCCACAAACACACGGAGCACATTTGGAAACTTCTGAGGATCGCGAGCGCCGGCGCCATAGCCGTTTGCGTCGATCCTCATCGACGGCATTGGCCCGAATTCCTCGCAGACTGTGCTGACAATCGCCGCGCCGGTCGGTGTCACGAATTCTCCTTCGATATCGCCGGCATAGATTGGCTTTCCCTTCAGTAACTCAGCAACAGCAGGCGGGGGAATCGGAAAGCGGCCGTGTGCCATTTCGATCATGCCTGTGCCGACGCGCAACGGCGAAGCGATAAACTTCTCGATGCCCAGCAATTCAAAGCCAATTGCAGCGCCACACACATCGATGATCGCATCCAGCGCGCCGACTTCATGAAAGTGAATCTTTTCAATTAGTTCGTTGTGAACCTGGGCTTCGGCTTCAGCCAACCGCGAAAAGATTCGCGCCGCGCGATCCTTGACACGATCGCTTAACCGCGAGTCGTCAATGATCTTGAGTATCTCGCTCAGATGCCGATGGGCATGCTCGGGCGCCGTTTTGACCTTCGCGTAAGTTGCACTGATTCCCGAACGATCGACCTTTTCGAAATCAATCTGCCAGCCGCTGACACCAAGTAATTCCAGTTGCTCAATCAGCGCCAACGGTTCGACTCCGGCGCCAACCAGGGCGCCCAGAATCATGTCACCGCTGGCGCCGGCAAAGCAGTCAAAGTAAAGTGTTTTCATGCTATTTCATTGGCCACGAAAAGGCACAAAAACCACAAAAAGAAAAATGAAGTCAAATGGGGGACCAAATTCACTCGAAGTTATCTTGTGCCTTTTGTGCCTTTTTGTGGCCTAGAGTTTGGAACATTGGAAGAATCTCTCCAGCCTTGCCCGTCAACACCTCATCACAAAGATCGGACAGCGGCGTTAGCTCCGGATTTACCTCCACGACATAAGCACCCGCAGCCCGCGCGATTTCGGGAAGCGACGCGGCTGGATAGACAACTGCCGAAGTTCCGACCACAAAACATAACTCGCAAATCCCGGCGACGACTGCGGCGCGCTCGAACGCGCCCGTCGGCAACATTTCCCCGAACAAGACCACATCGGGGCGTAGATGACCGCCGCAGTCGAAGCACGCCGGCGCGCCATTATCAAATTTCAATTCGCGAACGTTATGGCGCGCGTCACAATCGAGACAACGGGTTCGCCAAATGCTTCCATGCAATTCGATCACATCGCGCGAGCCTGCCGATTGATGCAGACCATCGATGTTTTGCGTAACCAAAGTGAAATCGTCAAAACTATCCTGCCAGCGGGCGATCGCTTCATGCGCTGGATTCGGTTTCAAACTTGCCAGTACTCCCCGGCGGTAATTGAACCATTCCCAAACTTCCGGCAGATCGCGCTCGACCATTCCCGCCGAGGAAATCACGCTAAACGGCATCCCCTTCCAAACCGCAGTGTTGCCTCCACCACGAAACGTGGGCACGCCGGATTCAGCGGAGACTCCAGCGCCCGTGAGCACAAGCACATTAGTCGCCAGCGCGAATCGAGTTCGCAATTTATCCGAGATGATCGACATCGTCGCTGCCTGCATGCGTAAACTCGGATGTTAACAGAGCGCGACTAAGGCTCGCAATTTCGTGATTCGCGGGCCATTCAATACAATAATGCAGATGCTCAGATTACTTCGCTTTCAACCAAGAGTAGAAGTCTCCACCATTAATTCCGAGGGTCGCGTTGAAAGAGTCGGAATTAGCTTGTGGGAGCCTGATGCGTCCTTTAAAGAACTACCGAAAAAGCCTCCTCAGTGTGCGATCTGCGGAGACATCAAATTCAACGAGGGCGAGCGTCTTTCAGCGCTTTTAATGCCAAGGATCGTCTGGAAAACAAAAGACATCGATTACTTAATTCAGGTTTGGGTTCACCCTTTATGCTTTGAAGCCTGTATCGAGACAAGTGAACCTGACCCTATTCCGTGGTGAGAACAAGTGACCTTAGTAGAGCTTCAAACCAAACTCAGGGACAGTATCCGTGATGCGGCGCGCTCGCTGTTCGGCATCGAGTTGAAACAGCTCGTTAGCGAAGTTCCCCCCCGAACTGAACTCGGCGACCTGGCGTTTCCAGTCGCCTTCGAACTCGCGAAGCAAATTAAGCAGCAGACCGGCGAGAAACGCGCGCCGCGTTTGATCGCCGAAAGCTTGAAACCTTTCTTGGAAACAATTGACGAAGTTGCACGCGTGGACGTTGCCGGCGCCGGATATCTCAACGTCTTTTATGATCGAGCTAAGCTTTTGACTGAGCTTGGTGCGGTCGTATCTCCCGAAATTTCCGACCGGCCGAAGCTGAGCGAACACGCAGGCCGCAAGTTGATGGTCGAGCACACCAGCATCAATCCCAATAAGGCCGCCCACATCGGTCATGTGCGCAATGCGGTGCTCGGCGACACGTTCGTGCACATTCTGCGCGCCGCCGGCAATCGCGTCGAAGTGCAGAACTACATCGACAATACCGGAGTGCAAGTCGCGGACGTGGTCGTCGGCTTCATGCATATCGAGAACATGACGCTGGAAGACATCAAGCGACTCGACCGTTCGCTTACACCGGAGCGCTCGTTTGATTACTACTGCTGGGATTTGTACACGCGCGTAGGGTTGTTTTATCGCGACGGAAATCTCGAAGGCGCGCAGAATCCGGATAAGCTAAAACTGCGCACGGAAATTCTCCATGCGATTGAGGAAGGAAACAATCCCACGGCTGAACTTGCCGACTATGTCGCCACCCGCAACGTCGAGCAGATTCTCGACACGATGGAACGTCTCAGCATCCGCTACGATTTGCTGGCGCGCGAGTCGGAAATTCTGCACCTGCACTTTTGGGAGCGTGCGTTTCAATTGATGAAAGAACGCGGCGTCATCCATTTCGAAAGCGAAGGCCGCAATCGGGGTTGTTGGGTAATGCCATTTGAGTCGCACACCGGCACGGACGAGCATGAGTCCGATAAGATCATCGTACGTTCCAATGGCACGGTGACTTACACCGGCAAAGATATCGCGTATCAACTCTGGAAGCTGGGACAGCTTGGACTCGATTTCAATTACAAACCGTTTCGAACGTATGCGGACAATAGTCATGCGACTTGGGTAACTACGACCGAGCCGCAGGCTGCAGGATTGCCCGAAGTGCCGCGCCCGAATTTCGGCGGCGGTGCGATTGTTTATAACGTGATCGATTCGCGTCAATCGTATCCTCAGGAAATCGTGAAGCGAGGCGTGGCCGCGATTGTTCCCGAGTTCGGCGAAACCGCCAGCGTGCATCTTTCTTACGAAATGGTAGCGCTATCTCCGACGGCGTGCGAAGAACTCGGAATTGAACTATCGGAAGAAGATCGAAAGCGACCCTACATCGAAATGAGCGGGCGCAAAGGGTTGGGCGTTAAAGCCGACGATTTGATCAATCGATTGGAATACGACGCACTCTCAGAAGTGAAGGCTAGACATCCTGACCTGTCTGCAAAAGAAACACTGGCTACCGCCCATGCTATAGCCGTTGGAGCACTGCGATACTTCCTGCTGAAGTTCACGCGGAATTCAGTCATCGCGTTCGATTTCAAGGAAGCTTTGTCCTTCGAAGGCGAAACGGGCCCATATTGTCAGTACGCCGCCGTGCGCGCAAATTCGATTTTCCGAAAGCTCGGCGAACGCAGTTACAGTACCTCGAGCCGTAGCGACGGGCTAAGTATCAGTACCCCGAGCGGACCGGGGTACCCAAGCGGGCAGCCCGCTTGGGGTGGTGGATGCGACCTGATCGCCCAGGACGT
>QHXG01000034.1 GCA_003222845.1 Acidobacteriota bacterium
TTTCCGCGGATTGTGCGTCTGCGACCTGATAAGACAGTCGACGAGATCGACACGTTGGCGACGGTACGGAAGTTGGTTGGGAGCTAGCGAGGCTCAACATTGCTACCTCAGTGACCTCAAGGTCGGGAAGGGTGGCTTGCCCCCGCTCGCTTGACAGATTGTAGTGAACAAGAAAAGGACAGCGGGGGCAAGCCACCCTTCCTGACCTTGAGATTGCCCAGATTTAATTCTAACCCGGTGAATCAACTCGCTATCGTTTGTGCTCAGACTTCGCATCAAATATCATCTCAACCTTTGCAAATGTAGTAACCCTTTCACACAGAGTTAATTTATGAATCGAACGAGAATCATTCTTGGAGCGCTGGCTATAATCGTCGCGATCTCCGCCGTTGTTGGCCAGTCGCCTCGAAGCCGCACTTCTTCTCGCTCGGCGACGCCAAAGCCAACGCCTTCGACTCGCCCGACAACCACTTCAGCTCAGCCGACGCCAACGCAGCCGACTGAAAGCGTCTCGCCGACGCTCGCTGTCGTCAATGACCTAACCATCAGCGCGGCTGACATCGAGCCACAAGTACGAACCACAATCGAAAACGACCCGGATCTCTACCTGCGCGTGTTTTATGAGGACCGCGATAAGGCGATCAAGGAAGCGCGCGAGCGGGCCCTGACTGCGCGCATCAATTCGATGTTGCTGGCGGCGGAAGCAAAGAAGCGGGGACTGACCATCGAAGATTTTCTTGAACGCGAGGTCAACAGCAAGATCGCTCCGCCTTCGGACGGTGAGATCCGGGCGGTCTACGATGCCAATCGCGCGCAGCTTGGCAACGCCGATCTCGAAAGCGTGCGGCCGCAAGTGGTCAACTATCTGCGCGGCCAGCGAAGCGAAGAATTACACGCAGCGTTGGTGAATCGACTGAAGATGACCAATACGGTGATGAAAAGCGCCGAAGTGAACACTCCGAATCTGGCGTCCGGAACAGTCCTGGCTGCCGTTAACGGGACGCCGATCCGAATCGAAGCCATCAACGAGCGCATGAAGGCGTACGTTTACAAAATGGAGATGCGAATTTATGCGGCCCAGAAGCAGGTACTGGACCGTCGCATTAACGATCTTCTGATCGTCGCGGAGGCTAATCGGCGAAAGATCGGGCCGGAAGAAATTGTGCGCTCGGAGATCACCGACAAAATCAAACCACCGACTGAAGCCGAAATTGCCAGGTTCTATGAAGACAACAAAGCACGCATCACGGGTGACCTGGCTTCCGCGCGAGCGGACATCGCGAATTACTTACAGCAACAGCAGCAGGACAATCTGGAGCGAGCGTTGGCAGACAAACTACGCGCCAGCGCGAAATTCCAGATGCTGCTGAAGGAGCCTGAACCGCGCGTGATGAACGTCAACGCGGCCAACGGCCCTTCTCGCGGAGACGCTAATGCTGCGGTAACGATAATCGAGTTTACTGATTTTCAGTGCTCCGCTTGTGGTGGGATGTATCCGATAATCGAAGACGTGCTGAAGTCCTACGGTAATCGAGTGCATTTTGTGATTCGCAATTTTCCGCTGACGCAACTTCACGCGAACGCTTTCAAGGCGGCTCGAGCGGCTCAAGCCGCAAACGCTCAGGGAAAATTCTGGGAATACATTGACTTTCTCTTCAAAAACCAGAGCGCCCTCGATCCGGATTCCCTGAAGAAGTATGCGACTCAGGCGGGGCTCGATCGCAAACGGTTCGATGCGGATTTCGACACCGACAAGTACGACGTCGATATTCGCCGCGACATCGAAGAGGGGGAGATGTACGGAGTCGAAAGCACGCCAACAATCTATATTAACGGCGTTATGCTCACTCAGTTCAGCGCGGAGGGTCTGCGCTCAGCAATTGAGAAGGCTTTCGCGCGGGCGCCGAAACGCGGCTAGCACCGACGACTTGGAGCTTCGTTAAAGAACGAATCGGGAGAAGCAAATGAAACTAACAATGGTAGCGGTTGCAAGTTCTCTGATTTGCATCACAGCCGTGTCGACCGCACTGGCCCGAAAACCAAGTGGCCAGCCCACTGTCGCCGTGGCTGGCATCTACGACAACTTTACCGTGGGCAAAGAGTCCGGAGATCTTGAAGGCATGCGTGTTGTAATCGTTTCGGCGGGCGGAGGCTATTACGCCATCGTTCAAATTGCTCAAGGAGGCGCAGAGGATCCTAAACCGGAGTTTGTCGCAGCGAACGTCAAAGGCATGAGCGTTCAGTTTACCGCAGGGTCAGAAAAATTTCGGGGAACAGTCAGCGCGGCGGGTTTGACACTCAAGAATGCCGGGGGAGAGTCGCAAACGCTGAAGCGAAAACCCTGTGGATCCTACTTCAAGTGAGATCCAGCGGAGATTCTCCTATCCGCGATGCCGCCGGGAGATAAGGCGCTGAAAGGGCTGAGTAATTTCCGACACCAGCTTCGGTCGTCGCGTTTTCCCCGGTCGTCGAATCGGGCTATTTACCCATCTTCTTGAAGAGTTCCTCCAACGTCTTATCGATAGCGAACTTCCATTCGCCATCCTCTTTGACGAAGTACAGCGTTTCCCAATCCTTAGACTTTTCGCCCTGGACTTCGAGTGTGGCTGAGTCGCCGTCAACTTTTTCATTGCGGGTTGGTGGCATGGTAGGAGCTTTGAAGGCTGGATCGTCAAAGCCCTCCTTGAGCGATTCGTCAAGCGTTTTTTTCTGCTCCTTAGCGCCCTGCTCTAACATGGCCAGCGATCCCTTCGAGAGGGTCTTCTTCATTCCCGGCAAATCTTTCCGCTTCTGAGCGTCGAAGAATGCTTTGTAGGTGGCCGTTGGCGAGGAAGAGCCTCCCAACCCTTTGCAAGCCAACACACTCGAAACCAGTAGAAGCAGCGCGAACGCTAGCGGGCCGATGGTCCGATTTTTCATTTTGCCTCCCGTTGATGTCGGCTTGTCCTGACGCTCAACGACACGGGATATTCCCAGCTAAAGTAGCCCGTGCGCAAGCGCGAGCGAGTATTTATTCACTCGCCTTCTTGTGCGTCAGGATGTTACATGCGTCGGCGGCGCTGGTTGGGTCGAGCGCAGATCGATTCTCATCGATATGCTGAATAATGCCATCCTTGTCGATCACAAACGTAGCCCGATTGCCGAAGCCCTGCGCTTCGTTAAAGACTCCATAATCCTTCACCACCGTGCGTTTGAAATCGCTGAGTAATGGAAACGTGACGCCAATGTCCTGCGCAAAGCGTTTATTTGCCGGTACACTGTCAACACTAACACCGAAAACCTGAGTATCGTTTTCTTCGAATTTGGCGAGACCAGCCTGGTACGCCTTCATCTCCTGCGTTCAACCACCGGTGAAGGCCAACACGTAAAAGGCGAGAACGACATTTTTCTTACCTTTAAAGTCGCTTAGTTTGTAAGTCTTGCCATCAGTCGCATTCAACGTAAAGTCAGGCGCTGGCTGCCCCACCTTCAAATTGGTATGCGGCGCCTGAGGGGCTGTTCTGGCCGGAGCCGGAGTTTGTGTTGGAGTTGGTTGCGCAGCGGCGATTGAAGCTACGGCGAGCACGAAGATAAAACTGAGCGCAGTCTTGATCATGGAGTTTCTCCTCTGTCAGGTCTCGGAAGCACGCCAGAGTTTACAACGACACGATCTGCCTGACAACAAGTAGAGGCGAAAATCCACTATTTCACAGTCGGTGTGACGCATCGCAATCAAACCTCAAGAATTTCTCAAGGGTCTACGGGACAATTTGAATCGTTCCCAGATGCGATACATACGGCAACAGAAAACCCTGAACACTCTCTGAGGAATCAACGCCATCACAATGCTCATAAAAAAAGACGAAGGTCACCTCATCCACGAAAAGATCGCAATTCCGGCTCAATCGGGTTACGTCTCACGACCGCGCCTGCTGAAGCTGCTGGAAAATAATCTCGCTTCGTACAACGCGATGATTATCAACGGTCGGGCGGGGACGGGCAAGACTGTTTTGGCCGCCGGTTTTGCTCGGCGTTCCGGGCGCGCGGTGTCCTGGTACAAAGTCGACGCCCCCGACAGCGACCTGCGAGTGTTTTGCGAATATCTCCTGGCCAGCATTAAGCTTCAGCGATTCTGGATTGATTCGGACCGCCTGCTGCAACTTACGGAAAGGCCGAGTCAGGAACTTACACGCTGACCTACACCGACGCGGTGTCAATTCCAGCGTCGCTGCGGGGATACGTGGGTGGCGGTGCAAAATGGTTTGATAAAGACTAGTGGTATGACTTTCAATCCGCATGGGGCCTTTACCCGCCTGGATTTTTCTCATGCGCTAGCGCGAATCGCAACCCTCGCGATTCAATAAGATAAGACGACCACTGAACAGGAATCAAAGAGGCCTCACGCCAATAATAACGGAAGTCCTGTGTCACGATCTGACCGCGGACGCACCGTACACCCAGAGCGTGGCGCTTGTTAGCAAAAATCGCCGCTTAAGACTATTGTCATAAGGCCTGCACTGTGATAGAGTCCGCGCGTTACTACTAGCGAGGGCTGTCTAATACCTATTTTGGTCTGGGCGGGAAGCTCTCTAAACCACCAAACGGCGTGCGGATCCATTATGAGATCTCAGGGCCATGAAACGATCCCACTCGTGCCTTCGGCAACGAGCCGCTGGCGACTGAGCTATGAGCCAGGCGGCCTTCGAATAAGAATCAAATCTGGGCCTGCTGCGGTACTCGGTCTCTCATCGAAGGAACCCCAATCCGATTGCCACCGCTGCCAAGAGCCGTGCGTTTCTAAATGTCACATGCCCTAAGGTGCTCTGCAATAAACGCGGAGGGAGCGGCGAACGGGAAAGGAAGCCCTATGAAACAAATCGAGATAACCCGGGACAGCAACGGAGAGGTGGCATTTGAGAGCGTGAGTATCGATGTCACCGAGAACGTATTTTTTACTAATCTGGATCCGCAGGCGGCGCATTGGCCCTATGTAGATAAAGCCAAGTTCCCTGACCTCTGCGACAATCAAATCGGTCCAGCGCCATCTCCAAACTCGAGCCAATGCACGGTTCCAGTACCTCAGGACTCGACAATCAGCCCGCCTGTGCCCAGAACGCCGCCCTACGAAGTTACGTACCACTGCAACATTGAAGGCCACGATCAGGAAAAGGGGATCATCGAGGTATTCGCGCAACTTGCCGCAGCTAACACGGCGCTGGCGAACGCGATCAAGGGCCAGCCGATCGCTGAGCAGCAGGTGGTCAAGGGAGGAAAGTCACCGTACACGATCACCGGCCAACTCTTTCAAATCACCGATAACCAAGGCAATGTGATTCAGTCGGGCTCGAGCAGCATCGGACCCGGGCTGCAATTAAATCCGGATCAGACGAACAATGGTGGCATCACGGTGAGTGGCACGCCCACAGTCTCGGGAACTTACAATTTCACGTTCACGGTGGACGACGACATGGGGCGGAACCTGCAGCAGGTTCAGTACTCTATGAAAGTCGCCTAAGCCGCGTGCGCGACAGTTTGCGGATGCGGAAGGAGGCCCATGTGAAAAAGGCGAACCGAACCATCTTTAACCAGAGCAACCAGAAGACAAACCGCCTCGAGGTCAAAGGACCTCTGCGGTCAGGAGCGTGGCGGAAATTCATCGGCAAGGCTGTCGGCGTTGCAGCCGGAATCGCAGTCGCGGCGATAATCGTTCTCTCACTTCTTCTTTGGCATCCGGTCCGCGCGGAGATGCACGCCTCCGTGCCGAGCCCGCAACTAGGCAGCCCTGCTTTTGCTAATCCAATTGAGGTGCACTCTCGCGCCGGCGAAAAAAGGTTGCGGATGGTGATGCAACTCATTAACGGCACCTACACGATACCGAATGTCGGCAGTGAGACGTTACGGCAGTTTCGTGGCTGGGATGCTTCGCAGTCAGCACCCAATCTCAGCAACGATCAGATTAGCCCGGGACCAACGCTGCGCACCCGCCTCGGAGACATGGTGGAGATTTCGTTCCTAAACAGGATAGACGACACCAAGTTCCCTTATACGTTCGTCACGGACAGCCCGCCGGGCCAGTCCGACTTCGGCTGCGACAAGGCCGGCACGCGCGATCCCCATACCGGCATAATTCTCCCTTATCCCGGAAACGACAAATTTCCTAACTGTTTTCACGGCTCAAGTACCGCCAACATCCACTTTCATGGTACCCATACCAGTCCTGACGGACTGGGAGATAACGTCCTCGTACAGGTCTTGCCCCAGTTGAATCAGCCAGACTGGACCGCCACGTTCAACCAGATCTATGACTCCGGTAAGATCCCGCAGAAGTGGACGGACCTGCCGCTCGACTACCAGACAAAGCAGATCGAGTTGATCAAGCAACACGATGAAGCGGCCGCGGCTGCGGCGAAGAAGAACAACTTGGCTCCGCCCGAGTCCCTGGCGAAAGCGAACCAGCAGATGATTGACGCCGGCCTATGGCCGCAGTACCTGCTGGGCGCTTTCCCCAACTTTTTCCAAATCCCTGACTACGATACGTGTAAGAACGCGAATCCGCCCTGCAAGGCAGGCCAAGCGCCGGGCACGCATTGGTACCATGCGCATAAGCATGGATCGACGGCCCTGCATATACGCAATGGGCTCTCTGGGGCGCTCATCATCGAGTCGAGCCAGGAGGATGGCTACGATCACTTTATCCGGAAATTCTATGGCTGGGGAGACAGCTACGGGGCTCACGAGAAAATTTTTGTCTTTCAGGAGTACGACACGATTCAGAATCTCGAGCGGAGCCCGAGAGGTGCAGGCGGCCCGCCGAACCCCGGCAAGGGCGGTGCGCAAGTCCTAGTCAATGGCAAGCTGACACCAACTATTACTATGCAGCCAGGTGAAGTCCAACTTTGGCGACTCATTAACGCGACTGAAGGGAACGGTCCCGGGATCATCAAGAATACTCTGTTTCAAGCTCCGGGCTTCACTTTCAAACAGACAGCCATGGACGGCGTGCAGTTCAGCCCGGCCAACTACGCGAATCAACCGTTTCTGACAACCAATGCGCCCAACGGCATCGTGCCGGGAGGACTCGTGCTGGCCGCCGGCAACCGCGCCGACCTCCTCGTCCAGGCGCCCACGACACCTGGCATAGTCGCGTTCAAATCCGGTGGTGCGACTCTGTTTTTCGTCAATGTCGTGACGGGCACCCCGGTGAGTTTTCCTAATGGCGCTTTCCCCCCAGCCACTTGGACGACGATGCCAACGTTCCTAAAAGATTTGTCCAGTCCGGGCCCGAACGATGTTATTAATCAGAATTCGCCTGTGAAATTTCAATGGGAGGATGGCAGGGTGGGAGTGGGATTGCTTCCCAAGACTCCCCTTGGCTTTCCGCCGCACTTTATGATTAACGGCAAGCAATTCAATCAGACGGGAGATATCGTCGATCAGTGCATGCCGCTGGACGGATTACAAGACTGGGTACTTGAGAATTGGACGACCCTGGCCCACCCGTTTCACATTCACATCAATCCATTTCAGGTGGTCCGGATCGCTACGCCAACTGCACGGGACACGTACAACGTGTACGCACCGCCCAACAACTTTGTCTGGCAGGATACTATCGCAATCCCACCTGCGAAGATCAGCACGAACGCCGCCGGCCAGATTACAAATGTGACACCCGGCAGGGTAACGATCCGGCAAACCTATCTGGATTTTACCGGCACCTACGTACTGCACTGCCACATCCTCGCGCACGAAGATCGAGGAATGATGCAACTCGTTCGCGTTGTGCCAGCCGGAAAATATCCCGCTGGCTGTCAGGATCACATCCCCGAGCATCACTAAACCCGTGCGGTGCGTGTGACAAAGCGGGAGCCAGAGTCCCTAGCGCCAGCTAGACGAGATTTGAGCCTGCCTTATGAGTGGTCACGCATCCGAATGATGCGAGCGTTAGGCGTGGTCACTTGCAAATGCTGCGATGAGGAATCGGCAAGGAATGACGACGAAAACGGCGCACGCCCTCTTTAATAATTCTCGATGCAGGAAAAACGCCTGATCGGATCGGTCATGTAAAGAAGCAAATTGATTCTGTCAGCCTTCTCCCGAGACCATTTGTTTCAATACTTCCCGCTCTTTGTCGTCGAGTATCGAGAAGGACAAGCTGAAGCCGGTTAGCTGCTGATGGAAGACAACTTTTCCCCGAATGGGCAACCATCGCCCCGAGGGAAGCTGAATCAGAAGACTCACGATCTCGCCGTCGTCAACTGCGCCCTTGGTATTGACGAAGCAGCCATTGATGCTCAAGTCCTCGATGCGGCCTTCATGAGTGCCAGTCACACCGCGCCATCGAGTAGAAAGGTTAACTCCAACGCGTCTATCTGATCTTCGTTCGTCGTCCATTCAGTAAAATCTAATTCTTCAGTTGGCCAAAGTAAACCTTGGTCTCGTGTTCGAACGCTACTTCGCCTGCTTTTTGATGTTCCTCAAAAATGTTTCTCAGCTCTTCCAGCATGGCTTCAAAGTCTTCATGACCCGGCGGGGGCACGTAAGAAGAGGATAACAGGCGGCCTTTCACGCCTTGAAAATCAAAGCGCTGCCGGTTATCGAAAGTTCTCAACTTGAATTCCCGCGGTGAAAAGAACGATTCTACGTCTTGGTAAACCCTCTCATGACGAACCTCTTGGTAGTCGGTGCCGAACTTTAGCAGCATTTGTTCGTAAGCGCGCAAAAACGGAGTCGAATCAATCCGTCTTTCGTTCCAGATCAGCACGATCCAGCCGCTCGGCTTCAGTATTCTTGAGAATTCATGGCGCGTCAGTTTCTGATCGAACCAATGAAACGCCTGCCCGACAACGACGAAATCGATGCTGCCGTTCTCCAGAGTTGTGGCTTCCGCCGAGCCGTTTATGCTTGTGAATTTCGGATACCGCTCAAGTAACTTCTCTCCCGCCTCACGCATCGGGGAATTGGGCTCGACACCAAAGACTCGGTTTCCATTCTTCAGAAAGAGTTCACTCAGAATGCCTGTCCCTGAACCTATATCGGCGATAATTGATTGCTGAGTCAGTCCGCATTCCTCCGTAAGCAGATCTATGATCGCACCCGAATAATCAGGACGATATTTGATGTAATTCCCTACACGGTTCGAGAAACGCTTGGTCGGGTCACTCATCAGAGAAAAACTTGAGCAGGTCATTGTGGCGGAACAACGCTACCGGAAACGCGAGCGTGCGACGCGTAATACTTCGCAAACAAACGGAAGCCTAGCAGCACGAAGAGAATAAACGCGAACGTCAGCGGCAACCGCACATCAGACTTGACCAGCATGTAGTAATGCAGCACGCCGAAAGCGCCAGATAAGTAAACGATGCGGTGCAGACGCGCCCAACGCTTGCCGCCCAAACGCTTGACCATCTTGTCGGTCGAGGTAATTGCCAGTGGCAGCATCAAAAAGAAAGCCATAATTCCGATCGCTATGAACGGGCGCTTCACTACATCACCAGGAATGGTTCTCAGATGAAAGAAACGATCGAAAGCAACGTAAGTCATCAGATGAAGCGACCCATAAAAGAAAGCGAAAAGCCCCAGCATGCGACGAAACTTGATTAACCAGTTCAACCCGGTAATCCGTCGCGCCGGCGTCACCGCCAGACTGATCAGCAGAAACACGAGCGTCAGCATTCCGGTCGTGCGCGTAACAAACTCCAAAGGGTTCGCCCCGACCTGCTTGCGATACACATCCCATAAAAGCAGCGTGAGCGGCACGAGGCCATTGACGAAGAGAACGAGTTTGGCGAAGCGGGTGTCTTTCATGTCTAAGGAATTTGAGTACCGCGGGGAAAACCTCAAGGTCAGGAAGGGTGGTTTGCCCCCGCTGCTTTGTAAATTCATCTACCTCAAAATTAAAACCAAGCGCGGGGGCAAGCCACCCTTCCTGACCTTGAGGTTTCTGCCAGCGGGACTTCCTGCCAACGAGTTCAGTAATTCGCCCTCAGATCCATTCCTTCATAGAGATGCCCGACCTGATCGGCGTAACCATTGAACAAGAGCGTTGGGCGCGATCCAAACTCGCCGATGCGGTGCTCCATCCTTTGGCTCCAGCGCGGATGATCGACGTTCGGGTTTACGTTCGAATAAAACCCATATTCGTTTGGAGATTCAATATTCCAGGTCGTCGGCGGTTGATTACTAACCAGCATGATCTTCACTATCGACTTGATGCTCTTGAAACCATATTTCCACGGCACGACCAGACGAATCGGTGCCCCATCCTGAGGTGGCATTGTTTGTCCGTACATCCCGGTGGCCAGAATCGCCAACGGATTCAGCGCTTCGTCCACCCGCAGCCCCTCAACGTATGGCCAATCAAGCACACCGGTGTTTTGATTTGGCATTCGTTTTGGATCCAGCAAAGTCTGAAACGCCACAAAACGAGCTGAAGAGAGTGGTTCGACCTGTTTCAGGAGCGCTGCAATCGGAAATCCGACCCACGGAATCACCATCGACCATCCTTCGACGCAGCGATGCCGATAGATGCGTTCTTCCTGAGGCGCTAGCTTCAGCAAATCGTCGAGGTCGAAGACTTTCGGCTTGCCTACCAACCCGCCGACCTCTACTGCCCAAGGTCGCGTGACAAAGCCGCGCGCTTCCTCGGCCACCGAACGCTTCTCGGTCGAGAACTCATAGAAGTTATTGTAGTTGGTGATGTCTGCGAATGAAGTTAGCGGCTCGTTCACCTTGAAACCGGCGCGAATCGCTTCATCACTTGGCGGCTTGACCAATCCGGCAATCTTTGGCCGCTCTTCCACAATCGCAGGCGGTGGATTTAGTTTGCGATACAGGAGCCCGGTCGCGGTTACGGAACCAGCCAGAATCGCGCCGCGCATGAACAAGCGGCGATTCAAGTAGACCTTCTGGTCAGTGATCTCGCTCGATTTAATGTCCGCGGATTTTTTAATCAGCATGCTATCTACTTGTCTCTCAGACTCGTCATTTCCTTACACTGAAATACGCACGAAGCTGCCTAATTAGTTTTCGCGAATCTGCTTCAGCTAACAATTTGCTTGAACTTGACCGCGCGCAATATTAGTATCGCCGCGTTTTTCAGTATCAAGCAAGCTCATGTCTAATCAGAAAGAACATTCAACCGATCACCGCGCGGCTCTATTCGCAGGTTTTCTGGGCTGGACACTCGATGCCTTCGATTTCTTCCTCGTAGTCGTGACCCTGACGGCCATTGCCAAAGAGTTTCACCGCACGGACAAGGAAATCGCGCTTTCAATCGCGCTGACGCTTGGTTTCAGGCCCGTGGGCGCATTTATCTTCGGCTTGCTTGCAGACCGTTATGGGCGTCGTCTGCCGCTAATGCTCGACCTCGTCTTCTATTCGGTGGTCGAAGTGCTCTCCGGGTTGGCTCCAAACTACGCCACGTTCATGGTGCTACGCGCGTTGTTTGGCATCGGCATGGGCGGAGAGTGGGGCGTAGGCGCGTCCCTGGCGATGGAGAAAGTCCCGCCAAAAATGCGCGGGATGCTTTCGGGCCTGCTTCAAGAGGGTTATGCTGCGGGATATCTGTTGGCGGCCGTATGCTATTTCTTCGTGTTTCCAAAGTGGGGATGGCGGCCGTTGTTCTTCATTGGTGGACTCCCGGCATTGCTCGCCCTATTCGTTCGCTTCAAAGTTAAAGAGTCCGAGGTTTGGAAGAAAACGAAGCATGAGACCTGGGGACAACTGGGACGCGCCATCGCCTCAAACTGGAAACTCTTCATCTACCTGACCCTGCTGCTAATGATGATGAATTTTGTCTCGCACGGTACTCAGGACATGTACCCAACGTTTCTTGAGCGCCATTGGGGACTTGCTCCGCGCCAAAGAATCTCGATTACGGCGCTTTCAATGGTCGGAGCGATCATTGGGGGTGTTTTGTTTGGTTACATTTCAGATCGGTGGGGGCGCCGTCGCTCGATGATCACCGCGTTGCTCTGTGCCATCGCGATCATTCCTTTGTGGGCGTTTGCGCCGTCGTTAACACTGCTAATCGTTGGCGCGTTTATGATTCAGTTCATGGTACAGGGCGCGTGGGGCATTATTCCGGCTCACCTATCTGAGTTGTCGCCAGATTCAGTGCGTGGCTTTCTGCCGGGCTTTGCCTATCAGTGTGGTGTGTTGTTAGCCGGCTCTGTAGCCTACATCGAAGCCGTCTTCGCTGAACGAATNNNGTCTTCGCTGAACGAATGAGCTATGCTATGGCTATGTCTGTCACCGCAGTGACAGTGTTTGCCGGTGCTGTCCTGGTCATCGCGCTGGGACGCGAAAAACGCGGAATTCATTTCGGCGGCGAGCCGATCATCGACGAGTAAGAGTCGTATGGCTGGCTATTCGGGAACGCCTCTGGTCAAGAAGCTTGGCATCAAGAGTGGCTTCAATCTCGTTTTTGTAGGTGCGCCCAATGGGTTTTCAAAAGGACTTGATCTTCCAACCGACATTGAGATCGATTCGCGTTCGCGTCGGCCGCTCGACTTTGCCTTGCTGTTCGTCAAGAGCGAAAAGGAACTAAGGGTTGCTTTTTCGCAATATGCTGCCAGACTCAAACCAGCCGGAATGCTTTGGGTGGCATGGCCGAAGAAAAGTTCCGGGGTCGCAACTGATCTTTCATTCAACAATGTGCAGGCAATCGGTCTTGCGGCAGGTTTGGTTGACACTAAGATTTGCGCGGTTGACGAAATCTGGTCGGGGCTCAAGTTCGTTTTCCGACTGAAGGATCGTTCAAAGGCGACTGCTCAAAGATAATCTGGCCAAGAACTTCGCTTCCACTCTCAAGTAAACTGCCCTGAAAATTTCCACAGAAACTGTGAATAAGCTGTGGATAAAACATGATCACGTTCGGCCAAGTTCTTGCCGCACTAGAGCTTTCAGCGTTTTGCACAGCCGAGCGGCATTCACAGAAGCCCGGGCTGCCTCTGAGTTGAAAGCCGTGTCCTCTCGACTATTTCCCGATAGATCTCGCTCTCATTCACACCCGATTTCAACCGGGTGTATCTCGAATGGGATCGATTCCGTTTGACCGGTTCGACGGTTTCACGTCCTACAAATACGGCGAAAGGTCGCGAGCGAAACCGTTGAAACGGTTAAATCAAAATACTATTCGTGCAATCACCCGGCTGAAGCCGGGTGTGAATGAGACGTGCCGCGTCATCGCCGCAGGATCGTCGATTTCTCCAAACGACAACACTTGATTCTTGATCCTCATGTGAACGCAACCGTTTCATTTTACGTTTGACTCATCTCGTTTGATACGACATCCTCTCACGAAATCAACTAATAGTTGGCCCACGACAATCGTCATCAAAGGTTTTGCGCGAAACGTGAGGCGAACGCTTTATGCGATAATGTCGAAAGCGCATTTTCATTGACTCATTTCGCTGTCTCTTGATCGCCGTCATCGCCGTCTGC